>JBBSEE010000570.1:0-2632 GCA_038239995.1 Chloroflexia bacterium
GGTGGAATATCGCACGTGGCTGTTGGGCAAGCCGACCTACTATGCCCTCACCCCCGTGGCGGTCAAGTTCGGGCGACAGCCGGGCTGGGGGGCGGTAGGGGCGGAGATGACCCCACGTAGCAGTGGGGCACAGACCCTGTTCGCCGCCCGCGCCCACCTCAGCGACAACCCTCACCTTATCCTCTACCTGCGCCGCCATTCGCTGCTGGCGACCCGCGCAGGCCGCGCCGCGCTACGCGACAAACTGGACTATCTGGCGAACGTGCACTACCTCAACTTCGCCCTCGCCGCCTTGATGCGCTTCTCCCTCGGCTGGCGCAACCTGTTCGACTTCTCCCCCCGCCGCCCCAAGTCGGACGCGGATGACAGAACAGCAGGCGGCGAGCTGTAGGGGCGCGGCGGCGGTACAACAGGGGGTCTGGGGGTAAGCCCCCAGCTGCTTAAGTTGGATGTGGCAACTCGTAACTACGTGGGTGAAGGCCCGATATTGTGCTTGATAGCGCGGCGGCGGTACAACAGGGGGTTTGGGGGTAAGCCCCCAGCCACTGAAGGTGGATGTGGCTGACTTACACCCACAGTCACCAAGCGCATTAGTGGCCCGCCCCTCAGTTACGATGGGCTGCTACACCCGGCACCAACTGGGGGCTTACCCCCAAACCCCTTGATGCTCTCCCCCCTCTTTCCCTATCTTAATGCTTATGGGCAAGTGCAGCCCGCCCCTCCGCCATGGTTGAGTATCACGAGCAGCGTTGATGCGCTTAAGCAGGGCGTATGCGATTCGCCCCTACCTCATGGTTGGTAGTTTCGATGCACGGGGATAAGTGGCGGCTGGGCGAGTGCAACCCGCCCCTACGTCATCCGCTTTATCCGCTGCTCCGCTGAACCTAATCCGCTGGCTGGTCGGCGGTTGCTGCGCTTCTCGCGGGGCGAGTGCCACCCCCCTACGTCATCGGCTTTTTCCGCTGCTCCGCTGAACCTAATCCGCTGGCTGGTAGTTTGACTCAACCAACGGCGGCTCTGCATTGTATTATGCAAGAGGCGATTTCGCGACAAGGTGCCAAAGCCGACACAAAAGCACACATTTTCGGCAAGGTGGCAGGGTATAATATCCATGTAGCGGCGAACTGCGGGAACTTTCTGCGCCACCGCAGCGTCTTCATAAGTACAGATGGTGCATCAGATAAGCGAAGGGAAAAGGCGATGAGCGGACATGGGTCGGTGAACCATAGCTTGGGCGCGACGAAGATTAACTTGGGGCATCATTACGGCGGCAGGCGGGCAGCGGTAATCACGCTGCTCATTGCCGCTTTCGTATTGCTAGGCGGGCTGGTCTATGACCGCGTCGCCGCCAGCCACAACCCCGCGAGCCGCCAAATTGCGGTCGCTAGCGGGCGACAGGCGAGTGCCTCGGTCAGCAGCCATGTGCAGGCCACCGATACCTACACCAACCTGATTCCATTGAGCGCACCAGAGTCTTAAGCTGGGGTGGGTAGCGCACTGGCGCGAGTAAGAGGTGGCGACCCCAATATGAGAATGCAAGGCTACTGGCTCAGTCTCAACGCGCCGGGAACGAACAAGGCTTATGGCGACCCCTTCACCGCCAAATGGGACCCCAACGACGGTATTGCTTGCTGCGGTGGCCCCTTCCAGCCCGACCATGATACCGCTGGGCATGACTTTGCCCTTTTTATGCCACCCGGCAGCAGCGGAGGCTTGCAGATTTACGATGCCGCCTACCAACCCCACCAATCCGACCAATGGATAGCCGCCAATCGCAACAATGGCAGCCTGCGTTGGTGCGCCGACAACATCCAAGATACCGGCGACAACGAGCCGGGTGCGCCCGGTGGCCCATGCGACCCCCAAGTGATGAGCGCGACCACGATTTACTCACTCTACTACCCCGACTCCACCCCCAATTACTTCGGCGACGACGTGCTGGCTGACCAATGGATTGTGCCCGCCTCGCCCGTTACTGGCACCCTCGCCAACGGCCAGCTTTCCCCCAGCTTCGCCTACAGTTCCACATGGACCAACTTCCTCGGTTCGACCAACCCCTATCCCCTGCAGCCCATCAACGGCAACCCTCAGTGGCGGCTCAACGTCAATATGCCGACTGATACCGACCCTAGCACACAAGGCCTCATCGCCCAAAACAACTTTGCGCTTCGGGTGAACACCACCAGTGCGTGGGTCAGAGTATTCCCCATATGGCGAATGCCAGCGACTAGTGTGCTGCCACCCAGCCCAAATGCTCAGATAGCTGACTACTATATCGCCAACATCCCAATCACGGACGCGGGCAAGATTATGACCGTCCACTTGTTCGACCCCGGCGATATAAACGGCACCGATGCTATCCAAATGTTTGACCCTAACTATAACCCGGTCATATTTCATGTCGTAACCCACGCTTGCTGCGGCAGGACGCATAACCCAGCCGAGTTTGACACCAACTACCTCGATACAACTCGGAACAACCCTAACAACAACTATGATGACGAGTGGGTAGACCTACAGTACCAGCTTCCGAACCATACCTTGGGCTTCTGGACGCTACAGTACATTTATTCTGGTGGCGGCAACGACCACATCATATGGGAGGTGAGCATCAACGACCCTCCTCCCGACA
>JBBSEE010000571.1:0-2630 GCA_038239995.1 Chloroflexia bacterium
CCCCCCCCCGGGTGATGGTAGATGTGGCCGAGTGCGTCTATCAATCACCAAGTGCAGCCTCGTGGCCGTCACCTAGTTGAGTTACAAGTGGCCTATCCGCCCGTCACCAGCTGGGGGCTAACCCCCAGACCCCCTGATGCACCCGCCGCGCGGCCAAACCCAACCCAAGCGGCAGCCCCAATGTTAACTGGATGCGGGTGGGCGAGTGCAACCCGCCCCTACGTCAACGATGATACTTGCGATGGGCATTGATGCGATGCAGACGGGCGAGTGCAACCCGCCCCTACAGCATAACCGCATTTACCATTCACCATTTACCATTTACCATTTACCATTCATCACTCATCACTGTTTTCTACAGATGTCCGCGACCAGCAGTTCGAGGCCCAGTTCGGGGGTGACTTGGCTGCTTTTCGCCGCCGCATCGAAGGTGAGCAGGCGGGTGTGAATGTCCTTGAGTTGCTCTAGGCTGAAGGCGCGACTCTGCTCCGCGCTCTTTTGGGCCACGAACGGTGCCATGCCCACTCGCGCCGCAATCTCCGCCGGGCGCATCCGCTGCTTGTCCAGTTCCTTCACCTGTAGCAGATTGCGGAATTGCCACGCAATCGTACCCAGCAACTCGAAGGGATGATGTCCGCCTTCCAGCATCTGCTCTAGCATGGACAGGGCGCGACGACTGTCCCGCGCCGCCATGGCGTTGACCATCTCGAACACATCTTCTTGCACGCTGGCGGGGGTGAGTAGCCGCACGGTGGGGACGGTGATGCGCCTGCCCGCGCCTACGTAGGTCGCCAGCTTGCCCAACTCCTGCACCAGCACGCTGCGGTCGCTCTCGGCGGTGAGGTCGGCGGTGAGGCGGTCAATTGCCTCTTTGTCAATCTGCACTGCGTAGGGGCGCACCTCATCCTCGACCCAGCGGGCGAGGGCCAGCCCTTGTGGGGCAAGGCACGGTATCTGCTCGCCCTTCAGGTGTTTAGTGAGCGGATTGTGGCGCGGCAAGTTCAGCTTCCAACCACCGCCCTTTTCCTTGCTCGGCATCAGGGTTTCGCGCACGATGATCACCGTGCTGTCCGGCGCATCGTTCAATATCGCGCCGAACACATCGGCGGGGCTGGTAGGCGTACTCTTGCCCCGCTTCCCCTTCGGCAGCGGGGTGGTGGGCTGCTCGGCGGCAAGCTCGTCGTCCCCCTCATCGCTACCCCCCTTGCTCTTGCTGAAGCGGGCCAGCAGACCGTCAATCACAATCACCCGCCGTTCGCCGAGGAAGGGCAACGCTTGGGCCGACTGCGCTAGCTGCTCGGCGGTCACGCGCAGCCCATCCAGCCGCAGCAGGTTGAAGTCGCGCATCCCGGCATCAGGGAGGTACATATCCAGCAAGCGTTTAGTCTCCGCCTGCATCGCGTAGCGGTCAGGGCCGTATATGATGATTAGGGGCATCGGTTTCACCTCTACTTAGTTGGGGCAAACAAAAAAAGGAGAAACTAGCGGGGGTTTGGGGGGTTGACCCCCAGCTGGTGAAGTGCCTGTTTGGTAGTCGGGCAAAGTGCTAGTTCGGCATTAACACACGCTTACTAGGGCACGATAAATCTGCGCCCCTACCGGGTTGAACCCATCTTTTGTGCGTGTTATTGCAACTAGCACATTAGCCTAGTCGTAAGCTGCCACCATTGCCACCATCATAGCTCGTTTCGCCCGCTCAATGGTCAGCCGCTGGGGCTTCCCCCAGACCCTCGCTTGTGCACCGAGAGGGGCGGAAAGCGATGCGCGGCTATTTTTTGGCAAAAAGAAACCCCACCTGTGCCGTGTGTCAACGCCGTCTTGCACCTGTCAGCGGACAGGTGGGAACGTCTCTTAAGGTTTATGCGCTACCGACACTAAGTTCGGCTTGCCCAACTCCCCAGTCAGACTTGCTCCCGACGTAAGCTTGTTGGAACAAAACTTCGTATGACATCACGTACACCGCAGGGTGTCTCTTTTAACGCTTGCCCTATCTTACCACAAATGAGGCTAAAAGGCAAGTTATCCACAATTTTTCAGATTAAAGATTAAAGGTTAAAGATTAAAGAAGTAGGGGCGATTATGGGCGTGCTTTATCTCGCCCCGCGCAATCGGGGCAGCGCAAAGGGGCTGGCGATGATGCGCGTCAGCCCCTTGCAGGTTGGAAAGATATGGGGATAAGTCAGGGTGGTCAGGCACGTGCCAGCCTGGAAGTGGTGGAACGCCGTCACGTGCGAGACCGTGTCTGTTGTGCCTTGCGTACCTGCATATTATAGCATAACACTTGCGAGTTTGCAAGTAGTTTTGCCCCCAATTTCATACCAATTTGCAAGATTCGTTTTTCAGGTATAGTGGTGGTACAAAGATTGCACGGTTGAAGGCCAAGGGTTGGACCACGAGGATGATTACTGCCCCCCGATTGGGCTATAAATAGGTGACTTCTGAAGCAATTTCAAGGGTGAAGGAGATGGCTGAGACGATTACCCCCGCCGCCAGTGAGCGTATCGCCCGCCTAGTCAGTGCCGGATTGGAGCTAGGGGATAGCTTCGCCGCCTTCGTCAAGGAGGTATCCGAGCTAGCCGTGCATGACTACGCCCGCCTCATCCTGCTCGATGAACAAGGGGAGACTTGTC
>JBBSEE010000572.1:0-2627 GCA_038239995.1 Chloroflexia bacterium
GATGCGCTGCGGCGACATCTTGTAGCCAGTTATCCGCGCCTGTATCACGAAGTGGCCGTACTTGTCTAGCTGCGGCTGGCCGACTATCTCAATCGCAGGATTGCCGTCGGCGGCGTGGTAACTCATATCATTAGCGAAGGTGACGCTGATTTCGTCGTTCTGCGCCCCCGCGTATGGGGTATTATCGCGGTTGTATAGCCGCACCGCAAGGCGATGTGCCCCCGACTTGATGAAGGGCATGGTATCGTTGGGCAGAGCGGTGACTGCGCCGAAGTCCATCCCCGCGAACTGGTTATCGAGGAAGACGCGGAAGTTGCCCCGCCCCGCTGCCGCCGGATTGTTGGTGGCGGCGGGGTCGAAGGTGAAGTTTGCTTTGCTCACCGTGACGATTAGGCGCGGCCCGCCGATAGTCGCACCATTGGCTGGTTCGACTATCTTGATGCTGGGCGTAGCCGGGGTCGCAGTCTGGGCGGCAATTGATTGCCAGCCGATGGCAAGGGCGAAGATAAGCACAATTGCGATGGTGATTTTTGTTTTCATATCCAATATACGGCTACTGATGGTGGGCAGATTGATGGGCAAACAAAAAGCCGACCCCGCTGCGGGTCGGGCTTGTTGGCTCCTCGAGAAGGATTCGAACCTTCAACCTTGCGGTTAACAGCCGCCTGCTCTGCCGTTGAGCTATCGAGGAATCTGGCTTGCTTGCGCGGTGAATTATAACCGATACGCACAATCCTGTCAAGAGTCGTAATTCCCATTACAGATACTTGTCGAACCAGCCCAGCATCAGGCTGACCCATTCGACCGCGTGGCGGGGCTGGCCGCGCCGGAACAGGCTGTGCGCCTCGTTGGGGAAGCGCACGAAGGCGACTTCCTTGCCCAGCCACTTCAACGCGGTATAGAACTGCTCGGCTTGCTCCATCATGCAACGGTAATCGTGTTCGCTGTGCAGGATGAGCAACGGGGTAGTCACGTTGCGGACGTAGCTAATCGCCGAGTGTTCGAGGTAGGCGGCGGGGTTGTCGAAGGGCGGGCCGCCGAACTGGTCGTTGTCGAAGGTCACGCCGGTGTCACAAGTACCCCAGTCGCTGAACATATTGCTGAGGCTAGCTTGAGTTACCGCCGCCTTGAAGCGATTGGTCTGGGTGATTATCCAGTTGGTCATATAGCCGCCGTAGCTGTAGCCGGTCACGCCGAGACGGGCCTCGTCAATGTAGCCCTGCGCGATGACGTAATCCACCGCCGCCATCAGGTCGCGATAGTCGCCGCCGCCCCAATCGTTGAAGCAGCCCCGCGCGAACGCTTCACCGTAGCTGCTGCTGCCCCGACAGTTGGCGAACACCACTACGTAACCCCGCGCCGCCAGCAGGGTATTGAACAGCACCCAGCCGTCGCCGAAGCTGCCCTGCGGCCCGCCGTGTATCTGCAACACGAGGGGGTACTTCTTGCTGGGGTCGAAGCCGGGTGGCTTCATAATCCAGCCGTCAATCGGCAGGCCCTCGTTTTCGATGCTGAACTTCTCCACCGCCCCCAAATCCATGTCGCCCAACACACTGCCCATCACCTTGCTGAGGCGACGCTCGTCCTTGCCCTCGGCGGTGGCGGCAAACAGGTCGGAGTGGTAGAAAGGGGAGCTAGCGGTAAACGCAATCGTAGCAACGTCGGCGGTCATATCGAAGGCATAAAGGCGACGGTCGCCGCTGATCAGCCGCCGCACCGGCGTGCCGCGCTCTGGGCCATGCGCGGCAATTGGCCCGCTGCCGTCCATCGCGATGCGGAACAGGCCGCCGTTACCCCCGTCACCGGCAAGGAAGTAGATGTGCTGGCCGTCCACGCTCCAATGCAGGCGGGGACTGTCCACCGTCGCCCCCTCGCCACCGACACCTCGGTCAAAATTGGGCATCAGGTCGCGGAACTCTCCGTCACCGTCCAGTTCGCGCAGCCAGATGTGGGTGCTGACCACGCCGGAGGAGTCATCGCCCTTGTGGTGGCCGACATAGGCGAGCAACTTCCCATCGGGGCTGAGGGTGGGGGCGATTGCCAGCCCCTCGCTCTTGGTCAACATCTTCGCTTCAGGCCGCTCCCCGCCATTGGGGTCTACGATAAACAGGTCGCTCATCGAAATGCGATGGTCGCGGTCATCCAACCGATTGCTGACAAAGATGATGCGCCCGTCCTGCGTCCATGTGGGTTCGGCATCATCGTAGTCGCCGAAAGTGATTTGGCGGCAGTGGTCACGAGGGTCGCGCTCCTTCGCCTTCTTCAGCCGCTCGTTCAGGTTCTTGTCCGCCTCGTCCCCTTGCTTATCCTTATCTTTAGGCTTGGGTTTGCCAATCGCATCCTGCTCGGCGAACACGGTATCGAAATCGAAGGGGTCGGGGGGTAGGTCTAGCACGAAGATATGACCGCGCTTGGTCTCGAAGAAGCCCGCGCCGTCGAACTTGTGGTGCAGGCGGGTGATGACCCGCGACTTATTAGCCTCGACCTTCTCCTCCTCGCCCAACCCGCTCTCCTCGGCGACGGTGTGAGGGACGGTGCGGGTCTCGCTGCCCTCGATGTCCACCCCCGCATCGCTCTCGGTGACAGGGGCGGGTGCTTCCTCCACTATTGCCCCGCTCATGGTCAGC
>JBBSEE010000573.1:0-2625 GCA_038239995.1 Chloroflexia bacterium
CTCAAACCTCAAACCTTCCTGTCACGGGCCGCACGCTGCCCCGCTGTAGTTGACCCGATACACGCTCCAACTGGGCTTGAAGTCGGGGCCGAGCCGACAGGTGTACGGCCCATTGTCGCTGACGAAATCGGGGGGGAAGACCTCGCGGATGGCGAACTGGCTGGGGTAGGCGACGATGATGTCGCTGATGCCCAACTCCTTTAGCCTTGCAAGGAACTCCTGCGGGCTGCGCTTGCTATAGCGGCCCACATATTCGGGGGCGTGTTCCGCATAGATGAAGTCGCGGTCGAGGTAATACGCCTGCGCCCCCCATCCCATCAGCATCTTCGCATCGGGGGGCAAGGTTTGGTTCGCCCACGCGAGGGTGCGCGACGGCCACCAATCCCGCGCAAGGAAGTCCGCCGCGCTCTCTGTCCCCAGCACCACCCCCACATCGCGCTGCTCATAGTAGACGTGGTCGGCCACCCCCAACACTAGCCATATCCCTACCAGCGCGGCGATGATCGGGCGCAATCGGCTGTTGGCCGTGGTCGGGGCATTGGCTCGTCCCTCGATGGGCAAACCCATCAGCAGGTAAGCGGCGGCAGCGACGAGGATAGCGAACACCGGCAGGTTGAACAGGAAGAAGCGGGCCATATGGTGGAGGAAGAACATCCAGCCCAGTAGGAACACCACACTGTAGATACTGAGCAGCAGCAGCGGCGAACCCGCCGCGATGCGCCCCCGCACCAGCCTGACTAGTGTCCCCAGCGGCAGCAGCGCGAGGTACAGCGGCCCGATGCTGTGGCCGTAGCGCGAGGCCATATCGAAGGTCATCGTCCGTATCGTCGCGTTCCACGGCCACAACAGATAGCTGCTGACCAAATCTTGGGGGCTGGAGGTGCCAAACTGGTTGAAGGTGGTGCCGGGCGGGTAGCGCATCCCATACACCACGCTGTAGCCGTAGAACTGGTAATCATTGTCCGCCCAACTCCATGCCTTACCCCCAAACAGGCCATATACTGCCGGCCAGAAGGGGTTGCCGCTCGCCAGCCACGCCTTCAGCGGCCAGATGAACAGGGTCGCCAGCGTCACCCCACTGTATATCAGCCCCGCCCGCAGCGTCGCCGCCAGTCCGCGCCGCTCCACCACCATCATCACCCACACCAGCAGCAGGCCAATCGCCACCCCGTTGATGACTGCGCTCTCCTTGTTCGCGTAGCACAGCCCCGCCAGCAATCCCATTAGCACGAGGTTTGAGGTTTGAGGTTTGAGGTTTGAGGATGACGTAGGGGCGTGATTTATCCCGCCCTGCTGCGCGGCGGCATCTTCACGCAAGGATTGCATCCAGACGAAGAAGGCGTAGAGGGCGATGAAGTCGTAGAAGCCGACGTTGAGGTCCACGTTCTGGGTGGTCGCTTGCATCAGCACCATAGGGGTGCTGAGGAAAATCGCCGCCGCCAGCAGGCTGAAGGTGGGGCTAGCGTGCAGCCGATTGCGGCAGAAGGCGAATATCGCGGCGGCACTGGCAATCGCCATGCTCCAATGCAGCAGCCCGGTCAGCCCTTGCCGCCCGAACAGCAGGGCGAGGGTGTAGAGCATCTCGCCATTCTCTGGAAACAGGGCGCGATGGTCGAACAAGATGTCCAGCACCCGCCCATGCTCCACGTACAGCTTGGGGAAGGCGAGGTGATAGACCATAGGGTCCCAGTCGGTGGGCGGGGCGAGTGCGCCCAACATCGCTGCCAGCCCACCCACCATCATCAGCGCGGTGAGCAGGGCGGGGAGGGGGCGGCGGAACAGGCTGGGTATCCCTCGCAGCACCGCCCCTGCATCAGCTAGCGGGCCGCGCCCCGCGAGCGCGGCCACCGCCAGCAGGAGCAGCAGCATCACGCTGAAGGCGGGGATGTTCAGCAGCCCCACCCAGCCGACGAGCAACACCGCATAGCTGACCGCCCCCAGCCCCACCGCCGCGCCAATCAGTAGCCGCTCCAGCGCGGTGAGCGCATCGAGCAGCCCTAGACCGCGCAGAACTAGCCGCCCCAACCCAGCCCCCAGCAGCCAGAGCAACATGAGCAGCAGCAAGTCGAATGTCACCGCCAATATCGCCATCAGCGTAGCCCCGCCCACTGCAACAGCGCGGTGACAATCCGCGTACTCTCGCCGCCGTCGCCGAACAGGAAGGCGTAGAACACCACCGCTACCCAAATCAGCCCTAGCCACGCCACCATTTGCCCGATGCGCTGCCTAATCATGCCCAATTCCCTCCATTGCGCCTGCCGCCTTATTATATCCTGCCCGCCTCGGTTCGCTTCATTATACTATAGCGGCGCGGGTTTGTAATCGTGGGCGGCGTTGATGTGCTTCACGCGGGCGCGATAAATCTGCGCCCCTACAGCAGCCTAAGTTTGGTACAAACGAAAAACAAAAGAAAACTCGCGGGGGTCTGGGGGTAGCCCCCAGAAGCTGACCCACCGATAAGCGCATCGGGGGCGACGGCGCGGTCAGGGGATTAGCTTCCGAGGGGCGGTGCGCCCTGTCACCCGGGGGGGGGGGCGCCCCCCCCCCCCCCCCCCCTTCTGTGTTCGTGGAGGCGCTACCCGACAACGCCAACAGCCGAATCAGACGGCTTCGCACCGGCTTTCC
>JBBSEE010000574.1:0-2619 GCA_038239995.1 Chloroflexia bacterium
CATGAGGATGCTGGCGGCGGGTGCGCTGGACGTGGTAGAGAAGCCCTCGCGCATGGACGAGGAGTCGTGGGAGCGCAAGCGCAGCCAGTTGATCCGCCAAGCCAAGCTACTCGCCAACGTGAAGGTAGTCACCCACCTGCGCGGGCGACGCAACCCGCTCACCCCCCTGCCCAGCCTGTCCAGCCTAGAGAGCGGCCCCGGCCTGCCCTTCGACCCCGCGCTGCGGCCCGGTGGCGGCAAGAACCGACGCACCACTGGCGGGCTGGAGCGGCGGAGCGATGCCCTGCCCCCACCTCCCCGTGTGGATGAGGGTATCGTCGCCCCCGAACGGGCGGTGTTCCCCCTCGACCCCCGCTATCGGCTAGTCGCCATCGCCTCGTCCACTGGTGGGCCGCAGGCATTGTTGAGCGTGCTAAGGCGCATCCCCCCCAACTTCCCCGCCGCGATATTGGTGGTGCAGCACATCGCCGCGGGGTTCACGGTCGGGCTGGCCGAGTGGCTGACCCGCGAGTGCAAGCTGCCGGTGAAGGTGGCCCGCGACGGGCAGAGCGCATCGGGCGGCACCGTCTACCTCGCCCCCGACGATATGCACCTAATCTGCACCCGCAGCAGCGGCAACTATGTGCTGAAGACCATGAGCGGCGAACCTAGCGGGTTGCGCCCCTCCGCCGATGTGCTGTTCCGCTCTGTGGCCGAGTGCGCCGAGGGGCGGGCAATTGGCGTGGTGCTGACCGGCATGGGGCGGGATGGCGCGGACGGCTTGAAGCAGATGCGCGAGACCGGCGCGTACACCATTGCCCAAGACGAGG
Organism: Chloroflexia bacterium; assembly: GCA_038239995.1. Lineage (GTDB taxonomy): Bacteria > Chloroflexota > Chloroflexia > QHBQ01 > QHBQ01 > QHBQ01. The sequence continues at coordinate 810 of JBBSEE010000574.1, forward strand.
CCACCAGCGTCATCTTCGGGATGCCTCGCGCGGCGATTAGCAATGGCGCGGCCCAAGAGACCCTGCCCATTGATGGGGTCGGCCTCCACCTCGTCAACCTGCTCACCATCCCTTATCAGGAGCAGTAGGATGCCGCTCGATGATGCCCTATATGAGCGTTTTCGCTCCCTGATTATCCAACTGAGCGGCCTCGATTTCGCCGCCAACAAGCGCGATATGCTGCGCGACAAGTTGGAGCAACGGGCACGGGCCAGCGGCTGCCCCGATTTGGATAGCTACTATACCTTGCTGCACACCACCCCCGGCGAGCAACGCGAAGCGGAGCAACGCCACCTATTCGCCCTGCTCACCATCAACGAAACCTGCTTCTTCCGCAATCAGGAACACTTTGCCACCCTGCGCGAGGTGGCCCTGCCAGAGCTAATCGCCAGCCGCCGGGGGGCGACTATCGGGGGGCGCAAGCTGAAGGTGTGGAGCGCGGGTTGCTCAACCGGCGAGGAGGCCTATTCGCTAGCCATCGCCCTGCGCGAGGGGCTGTTGGCCCTGCCCAACGGCACCGGCTGGCACGCGGAAGTCTATGCCACCGACATTGACGAACCCGCCCTGCTACACGCGCAGCGCGGCTACTATAATCGGCGGGCAGTGCGCGAAGTGGTCAGCGACATCCGCGCCCGTTACTTCACCACCGAGCCACCTGATGCCGACGAGCCGTCCACCTTCATCATCAGCCGCGAGCTACAGAAGGAAGTGCGCTTCGACTTCTTCAACCTTGCCCACTTCCCCTACGACCTCCACAAGCTGGGCAATCAGGACATCATCTTTTGCGAGAACGTGATGATTTACTTCGCTCCGCCGGTGATGCGACAGGTGATCGACAACCTGTACCGCTGCCTGCGGCCCGGCGGCTATTTGTTCCTCGGCTACGCCGAGACCTTGTGGCATATCCCCAACCGCTTCCAACTCATCAGCCTGCCCAACACCTTCTGCTATCGCCGCCCCCTCAATGAGGAGAGCGCGATTCCCACCGCCATCAAGCCAGCCGCAGCAATTAAGCCCGCCCTGCCGGTGGAAGCCCCACCCGCACCGCGCCGCCGCCAGAGTGGGCCGCTGACCATGCCCAGCAGCCAGCCGCGCATGCGAGGCACCGGGCCTCTGGCCCCCATGCGGGCCGAGCCGGAGCAACTATCCCCGGCCCAGTGGTGCGCGACCGGCTACGCCAAGTTGGACATCGGCTTGTACGACGAGGCCGCCGCCGCCTTCCAGAACGCCCTACGCGAGAACCCCCAGCAGGTCGAGGCGATTGTTGGCCTTGCCCGCATCCACGCTAATCGGGGCCTGCACGACCTTGCTATCTCCGAATGCCTACGGGCGATTGCCACCGACGCGCTGTACATCGAGGCCCACATCCTGATGGGGCTAATCTACGCCCAAGAGGAGGGGCAGACCGCGCGGATAAAGGCGATTGAGGCCTTCCAGAAGGCGATTTACATTGACCTAGCGTCGGCCTCCGCCCACTTCCACCTCGGCGAACTGTACCGCAACATCAGCGAGGAGAGCCGCCAGCGCGGGCGCGACGACCGTGGCTCCCGCACCGCCGCCCTGCGCGAGTACGCCAACGCGAAACTCTGCCTTGCCAAGCTACCCCCCGGCGCGGAAGTAGACGGCCTCCCCGCTGCCACCCTGCTGCGCGTCTGCGAATTGAACATCAGCGCGTTGAGGGTTTGAGATTTGAGGTTTGAGGTTTGAGTGAAAAGCAAAAGCCTCCCCCAGCGGAGGAGGTTGGTGGGGGAGAATGGTGAGCCGCTAATAG
>JBBSEE010000575.1:0-2616 GCA_038239995.1 Chloroflexia bacterium
CTGATGGAGATACAACGCAACCCTATAGACGTGAACGGCCACAAGGTCAACCCCATCGCTTGGGACAGCAACTGTCTGGAGGAGGTGTGTGGCTCCTGCACCGTGGTGGTCAATGGCAAGGCGCGACAGGCTTGCTCCACCCTGATTGACAAGCTGAACCAGCCGATTGTGATCGAGCCGATGCGGAGCTTCACCGTCATCCGCGACCTGATGGTAGACCGCCAGCGGATGTTCGAGGCCCTTAAGCGGATAAAGGGGTGGATACCGCTGGACGGCACCTACGACCTCGGCCCCGGCCCCAAGATGAGCGCAGAGACGGCGGAGCTACGCTACGTCGAGTCCACCTGCATGACCTGCGGCGCGTGCCTTGAAGTCTGCCCCAACGTCAGCGAGGAGTCGCCGTTTATGGGCGCGTTCGCAATCAACCAAGTCCGCCTCTTCAACGCCCACCCTACCGGCGCACTGAACAAGAACGAGCGGCTGGAGGCGTTGATGGGCGAGGGCGGCATCGCCTACTGCGGCAACAGCCAGAACTGCGTCCGCGCCTGCCCCAAAGAGATACCGCTCACCGACAGCATCGCGGAGATGAACGCGCAGGTGAACAAGTACGCCCTGATGAAGCTGTTCAAACGGTAAGCACCCACCTCCAGCCCCTCCCGGTGGGAGGGGAGACTTGGAGCAGCGCATGAGCGGGATCGAGACGGTACGTAGCCTAATCACCGCCATGGAGGCTGGCGACTGGGCGCGGGTGGCCGACTATCTGACCGACGATTTCATCATCAGCGGCCCATACCCCCAGCCAGAGGGCAAGCAAACGTTCATCGCCATTCAGCAGGTGGTCAAGGCCGCCTTCCCCGACTGGAAGTACAGCCTCAGCGATGTGCGTGAGGAGGGCGATACGGTGCGGCTGATGCTCGGCTCCAGCGGCACGCATCGGGGCACGTTCACCGTCGCGGGGGTGGCCGACATCGCCCCCACTGGTCGGCGGGTCACCCTGCCCCCTTCACCCGCTGTATATACCCTCCGCCATGGCAAGGTCTCTGCCCTGCACGTCACCCCCGTCGCGGGCGCAGGGATGAGCGGCGCGTTGGCCCAGCTACAAGCCGATTAACCCCCCCGCATATATTTAATAATGGCAGAGCCTCTGGCGGCGGTGTAGGCCGCGCGGCGGCGATACATCAGGGAGGTCTGAGGGCAGCCCCCAGCTGATGACGGGCGCAGCCGCCCATCGTAACTGTGTAGCTGGGAGCGCAATACCGCGCTCGTTGATTGATAATGATTGGTCGGCCACATCTACCTTCACCCGCTGGGGGCTTACCCCCAGACCCCCTGATGTATCCTTGGGGGCTTACCCCCAGACCCTCGCGAGTCCCCCCTACTTTTCGTGCCGCCAAAACTTAGGTGAAAAGGTGGATAAATGGGTTGGCCGACGTAGGGGCAGGTGGCATTCGCCCACTCACACCAGCATTGACAAAATCTCCCTTGCTAGCGGATAATCAGAGGGTAAGTAGATAAGCCAAACAAAGCTAGCAAGGAGCGACCTGCCCATGACCGATACTAACCCTCGCCCAGAGGAGAGCCTCGACCCCGCCGATTGGCAAGCGATGCGCGAATTGGGCCACCAGATGGTAGACGAGATGATGAGCTACCTCGAAACCGTGCGTGACCGCCCCGTCTGGCAGCCGATACCGGCGGAGGCGAAAGCGAAGTTCGACCAACCCCTGCCCCGCGAGGGCGAAGCGGCGGCCCAAGTCTACGCCGAGTTCGTGCAGGACGTGCTACCCTACCCTATGGGCAACATCCACCCCCGCTTCTGGGGCTGGGTGATGGGGGGCGGCACCCCGCTGGGGGTATTGGCTGAGATGCTGGCCGCGACCATGAACCCGAACATGGGGGGCGGCGAACATATACCCAACTATGTAGAGCGGCAGACGCTGGATTGGTGCAAGCAGATGCTGGGCTATCCGGCGGCAGCCAGTGGCCTGCTGGTCAGCGGCGGCTCGATGGCGAACCTTGTGGGCCTCACCGTCGCCCGCAACAGCAAAGCGGAGTTCGACATCCGCCTACACGGGCTGCAATCCGCCCCCCGCCGCATGACCCTGTACGGCTCGACCGAGATGCACAGTTCGCTACAGAAGGCGGTGGAGTTGCTGGGACTGGGCAGCGACGCGCTGAGGATGATACCCGTCAACCGCGACTTTCAGATTGACGTGGCCGCGCTGGAGGCGGCGATCGAGGCGGATAGTGCCAGCGGCTATCACCCCTTCTGCATCATCGGCAACGCGGGCACGGTGAACACTGGCGCGTTCGACGACCTAGCGCGGCTGGCCGACATTGCCGAGCGCGAGGGGATGTGGTTCCACGTGGACGGCGCGTTCGGGGCGTTGGCCGCGCTGTCGCCCGACTTGCAGCACCGGACGACGGGGATGGAGCGGGCCGACTCGCTGGCCTTCGACCTGCACAAGTGGATGTATATGCCCTTCGAGGTGGGCTGCGTGCTGGTGCGGGATGCCGAGGCCCACCGTCGCGCCTTCTCCCTCACCCCCGCCTACCTCACGCACGGCGAGCGCGGGGTGGCGGTTGGTTCGCTCTGGTTCAGCGAGTATGGCATTCAAC
>JBBSEE010000576.1:0-2614 GCA_038239995.1 Chloroflexia bacterium
AACCTGTCCCAACGGTGACTAGCACAAGGAGGTGCGCGATGAAGCGCGAACCAGTCGAATCCAGCATGATAGCGGCGATTGGCTACAACCCCGACAACCAGACCCTAGAGGTGGAGTTCAACGACGGCAACGTGTATGAGTACGACGATGTGGAGCCAGAGGTGTACGAGGAGTTTATGGCCGCCGACTCGCACGGGCGGTTCTTCCTCGCCAACATCCGCGACAATTACCCCTACCGCAAGCTCAGTATGGGTGGGCGGCGCGGCTAAACGAAAGGATTGACCAGATGAACCAGACTAGCAGCCTCAGCGCAGGCTACGCCGAGGTTAATGGAGCGCGGCTGTATTATGAGATGATGGGCGACGGCCACCCCTTGGTGATGATCCACGCGGCCATTGCCGACCACCGTATGTGGGACGGCCAGTTCGCCTCCTTCGCCCAGCATTACAAAGTGGTGCGCTACGATACGCGCGGCTTCGGCCAGAGCGCGATGGTGGATGGGCCATACTCGGACCGCGCCGATCTACTTGCCTTGCTGCAATACCTCGGCATTGACCGCACCTACCTAATGGGCTGCTCGATGGGCGGGTATATGGCGATTGACTTCACTCTCGAACACCCCGCGATGGTGGATGCGCTCATCCTTGTGGCCGCCGACTTCGCGGGGTTTGACTTCAGTGGCGACCCGCCCCCACTATGGAGCGAGATGGCCGCCGCCTTCCGCGCGGGCGATTTCGCCACCGCCGCCGAACTGGAAGCGCGGATGTTCTTCGATGGTAAGGGCCGGACCGCTGACCAAGTTGACCCCACGATGCGTAAGTTGCTGATTGAAATGAACTTGCTCGCCCTGCCCAACGAGAAGCAACGCGACGCAAACCAACTGCCGCCCCCCGACCCGCCCGCGGCCACCCGCCTCGGCGAGATACACGTCCCGCTACTGTACATCTACGGCGACCGCGATGAGGACATCTTCCCCCGCGTTGCCGACGCACTCGCAGCCCAAGTGCGCGGCACGCAGGTGGTGATGATGCCGGACACCGCGCACCTGCCCAGCATGGAGCAGCCCGACAAGTTCAACCAAATTGTGGGGGACTTCCTAGCTAAAGTATAGCCTCGCGCTTGCCCCCATGTGCTAGAATAGAGGCACAGCAAACTACCGCGCAGCTTTGCCGCGATAAGGAGAGATGTAGCCGATGAAGATTGCCCTCGATGCCATGGGCGGCGACCATGCCCCCGCCGAGATTGTCGCTGGCGCGGTGCAGGCCGCCCGCGAACTTAGCCTCACCGTGATGCTGGTGGGCAAGGAGGAGGTGATCAAGGCCGAGCTAGCCAAGCATGACACCGCTGGTCTCGACCTACCCATCATCCCCGCCCCCGACGCAATCCCCATGGACGACCACAACCCCGCTGAGACCGCGATGGCGATGCGGAAGACCTCCTCGATTGCCCTCGGCTTGCAGCAGGTGAAGCTGGGCAATGCCGATGCCTTCATCAGCATGGGCAGCACGGGGGCGTGCCTTGCCAGTTCGCAAATCATCCTCGGTCGGGTGCCCGGCATTGAGCGCAGCGCGTTGGGGGCAGTCTTCCCCGCCAAGGCAAACGGCATGGTGTTCGTCACCGACATCGGCGCGAACCCCGATGTGCGCCCCGGCTGGCTGGTGCAATTCGCCCGCATGGGGACAATCTACATGGAGCGTGTCTTCGGGGTCAGCAATCCGCGCGTGGGGCTGGTCAGCAACGGCGAGGAGGAGGGTAAGGGCAACGAACTGGTCAAGGAAGTCACCCCCCTGCTGAAGGCCAGCGGGCTGAACTTCGTGGGCAACTGCGAGGGCAAGGACATCGTCAGCGGCAACTTCGATGTGGTAGTCACCGATGGGTTCACCGGCAACGTGGTGCTGAAGACCGCCGAGGGGGTGCAGGACTTGATTCAGACTAGCCTGCGCGAGGCCCTTACCAGCACGCTCATCACCAAGCTGGGGGCGGCGATGGTGCGCGGCAGCCTGCGGAAGAGCCTAGCGCGGCTCGACTATGCCGAGTATGGGGCCGCCCCACTGTTGGGGGTGAACGGGCTATCCTTCGTGGGGCATGGGCGGAGCAAGGCTAAGGCGGTGGTCAGCGCGATACGCACCGCATCGCAGGCGGTGCAGCAAGATGTAATTGGCGCGGTGCGCGAGGCGGGCCAGCGGGAGAGCGAGGCCGCTGTAATTGGATAGGTGATCATCATGCCGCAATCTAATTCGACGGTGCTAGATGTGCTAGCCCTGCTGGAAACTCATCGCCGCCTCAGCGCGGCAGAGCTATCATCCTACCTCGGCGTGGATGTGGACACCGTGCTACAGTGCGTGACTGAATTGCAGGAGCTTGGCGTGCCCATCAAGTCGGGGCGCGAACCGGGCAGTGCCTACCTGCTCCACGCCAGTGCCCACCTCCCCCCGCTGATGTTCCAAGACGATGAGGCGGTGGCCCTCGCCGTCGCCCTAATTATCGCCCGCCCGCTTGAACTTGCCAATCTGGCCCCCGCCCTTGCCAGCGCGTTGAGCAAGGTGCAACGCTTGCTCCCCGCCCACCTGCGCGAACGGGTGGAGCAGGCAACGCACGCTCTCGCCCTCGAACC
>JBBSEE010000577.1:0-2614 GCA_038239995.1 Chloroflexia bacterium
GGGGGGCACCGGCGTGTTGGTGGGGGTATCGGTCGGTGGCACCGGCGTGTTGGTTGGCGTGTTGGTCGGCACGGTCGGGGTCACGGTCGGGGTCGGCGTGTTGGGGGGTGAGACCTCAAGGTAAATGCCGAGCGAGAAGGCCGCGCCAGTGCTGGGGATGAAAGCGACGGTGTGGGCGAAAGGTCCGCCGCTGGGCACGGGGATGATGGCGGAGCCAAACCCCGATGCGTTGGTACTGGCGGATGGCCCCATCACCCCGTCTACGAAGATGTTGCCGGTGACGTTGGGGGCGTGCTTGGCGAACAGCACACCGACGGTGCCGAGGGCGCGGCTGGAAGGGGCGACGATGCTGGTGGGTACGTCGAGGGCATTGGCATCGTTCAGCACATGGAAGCGAGCAATCCGCCCGCTGGTCGCGCCGGTGAGGATGCAAGTGTACACCCCCGCGCCGCCACCGGAAGTGAGGAACAGACTGAAGGCCCCATTACTGTCCGCCGGGAGGCCGCCACTGGCGCATCCACTAATGTTGACCGTTTCAGCGGCTTGGAAGCCCTCGCCGACCGCAATGAAGACGACCCCGGCGGCGGTGGACTCCACGGCCCGGTCCACGAAGGCGCGGGCAATATTGTAGTCGCCGTCGGGACGGTTGAACGGAGTGCCCGCATCGGCCCGCTCCTCGATGCTCTGCCCCGCGCGGCTGGCGGGCTGGGTGGGCAGGTTCATGCCCATCACAAAGGCACCGTCGGGGTCGGCTACATTGGTGGTGAAGGCGAGCAGCACCCGCCCACCCGCGTTGGAGGTGGCGTTGCCTAGCCATGCGGTATCTTGGGTGATGCTAATCGGGGTGGAGGCGGGGTAACGGATGCCATAGACATAGAACTTGTCGCCGGGGCGCACCGCGTGAGGCGAGGCCGCCATGCCGTTCACTCTGGGAGCATTGTCCAGCACTTGGAAGTTGCCGCCCGCCAGTTTGCCGCTGGTCAAGCCTTGCGCGGTGATGTAGACGTAGCCAAAGCCCGCGACAGTGCTGATGTTGACGGCGATGAAGCCGTCCGCGTTGGCGGGGATGTTAGTGGGGGCACCGCCGTTAGTGGCGAAGGCCACCAACTCGCCGGGCTGGAAGCCGCCGGTAATGGTGGCAATTGCCGAGGTGAGGCTCTGGCTGACCACTTCGGGGCTGACGCTCATCATCGTGTTGGTGATGCCAATCGCGTTGCTGTCGGGGGCGTGGATGCTGGTCAACGCTGCCGCCCGCGCCTGTTCGGGGCTAGCCAGCGGATGCGCGTTGTGGGTCGCCATATCGTAGTTATATTCAGTGATATTGGGGACGCTCATCTGCCAGTTCGGTTTGGCCGCTGGCTGCGAATTGAGCGTAGCGTTAAAGTTAGGGATGGGGGACGATGATTGCGCCGCCGGTGCGTTGGATTTTACCGCCTGCGCCGATTTGCTTACGTTCAGGGGCTTGAGGCTAGCCGCCGCTGAGGGGGCAGCTTGGGTTTGCATCAAGGCGAAGCTGGCAACGCTGAATAGCATTGCCACCACGGTGAGGGCCGCCAGCCAACGAGGAATAATATTGCGTCGAGTCATTAAGATGCCTTTCTGCTTGAAGGGTTCGCTCTACCACAAATTGTCCGATTCCGGCTCTCCTCCTGCCTTGCCGGGGGTGGCCCGCGGCCACATTGCCCCACAGCGATTGCGCTGCGATAGCTAAAGGCGATTCTAGACCCCTCATTCCCCAGTGTCAAATTAGTTGGCTGTTTCCCCGCTCACGCCTGAAACCTTACCAAACACCTTACCAAAATAGAAAAGCGCACCTTTCGGTGCGCCCACGATAGATTTCGGTTATTCAGTGCTACTTTAATTCGCTAGCCCCATAGCTCCGCCCCTCGGCCAGATAATGGGCGGCGGTGGCACGGATGCGGACCATCTCGCCCGCGGTGACTTCACGCACCACCTTGCCGGGGGTGCCCATCACCAAGCTACGCGCGGGGATTTGTCGCCCCTCTGGTATCACCGTCCCGGCGGCGATGATGCACTCGCGGCCCACCTGCGCCCCGCTGAGGACGATGGCCCCCATGGCCACCAGCACATCGTCGGCGAGGGTAGCAGCGTGGACAATCGCGCCATGCCCCATCGAGCAGCGGTCGCCCAGCACCGCCGGTTGGTCGGTGTCGGTATGGATGACACAGTTGTCCTGCACATTGCAACCTTCACCGAGGGTAATCGCGGCCATGTCGCCGCGCAGCACCGCGTTGAACCATACGCTGCTACCCGCGCCAATGGTCACATCGCCAATCACGCAGGCGGTGGGCGCGATATACACGTCGGCGGCAATGCGGGGCATGATGCCCTTGTAGGGATAGATAGGCATGGTGATTAGGGTTCGACCTTGATGATGAGCGCGTCACCTTGCGCGGTGCCGCTGCAAATCGCCGCGAGGCCGATACCGCCGCCGCGCCGCCGTAGTTCGTGGGCAAGGGTTAGCACCAGCCGCGCCCCACTCGCCCCGATGGGGTGGCCGAGGGCAATCGCCCCGCCGTTGACGTTGACCTTGTCGAAGTCCACCCCCAGCCGCCGCCCGCTAATCAACACTACGCTGGCGAAGGCCTCGTTA
>JBBSEE010000578.1:0-2612 GCA_038239995.1 Chloroflexia bacterium
GCGCATCCTTGGTATAAATGTGGATTGGCTGAAGGTAGAACCAGCCGACCCCCGCCCCTTCGCCCTCGTCATCCCCTCGGCTAGCGTCACTTTGTACCTACTGGCCGCCCTCGCCCTCATCTACCTGCTTGCCTATCGCGTGCTGCTTCGCCCCCGCCTCGCTTTTGCCTTTGCCACCATCTGCCTCGCCATCATGCTTGCCCTACTCGCCTTCGACCGCCTCGACCTGACCATCTTCGCGCCCCAACTGCTCGTCGTGCTACTTTGGTCATGGCTGCTTGCTCTCTTCGTGCTACTATCCGGCAAGATATTGGCTACATATCCCAATAGATTTGGATTGAGGCAAGAAGCAAATAACTCACCAAGCGGGCAGCAAGACTCTACCCCCACCGGGAGGGGCGGGGGGTGGGAGCGAGTCCTCCCCCTGCTGGCGGGCATCTTCGCGTTCGCCTTCGCGCTGCGCTTCGGGGGGATGGTGTACCCCCAATTCGTCAGCAGCGACCTCACCTTCCACGCGCACAATATAGACTTTATGCTGCGCTTCTTCAGCGGGCGGGAGGCCAACTTCTTCTTCGCGGGACATCTGCCCAATGGGGTGGCGGTGCCCTACCCCAGCGCGTACTATGTGCTGCTTGCTCCCTTTGATTGGCTGATGGGGGGGACGACGGAGGCAGGGATGCTGCTGCTACGCTTCACCAGTGCGCTGCTTGACTCCTGCGTGGTGCTACTGGTCTATCGCTTCACCAACCGCTGGGGGGCAATCGCCGCCCTCGCCGCCGCCTTCTTGTACGCGGTCGGCCCCGCTCCTTTCCAACTATTCATCGCGGGCAACCACAGCAACATCTTCGCCCAGACGATGTTCGTGGCCGCGCTGGTGGTGATGGCAGAGTTGCTGGGTAGAGACAATGAGGTGCAGCGTCGTGCGCCCCGCCTTGCCCTTGCCGCCTACTTGGGGCTACTAACCTTGACAATGCTGGGTCACTATGGTATGTTTATCGCCGCTATCGGGGTCACGCTAACGATTGTGGTGGTCTGGCTCACCTTTGCCCCTCGCGCGATGCGGAGCAGGATATGGCCGCTGCTGGCAACCTTTGGGGCGGCGGTGGGGTTGGCCTATCTGCTCTACTACGTGCATTTCAACGCCCAGATTGGTGGGCAAATTGCCAGCCTGCTACAAGGCGGGGGCAAGGGGAACAGCCGCTTTGACCTACCCCGCTTGCTGGCCGACATCCTGCGCTGGCAGGGTTGGGTGATACTGCCCCTTGCCGCGCTCGGCATCTGGCGGCTGTTCACGCGGCGGGTGGGCAATGATGGTCAAGCGGCGGATACTAGCCCCCACCAGTTGGTGCTGGCCGGTTGGTTGCTGGCTTGCCTACCATTGGCCGCCACCGCCCTGTTCGACCGCGACACGATTCGCTATAACCTGCTTGCTCTGCCCGCCCTGTGCATCTGCGGCGGGCTTGCTATGCAGTGGCTAGCGGGGCGGCGCAATGGCTACCTCATCGTGGGCCTGCTGGCGTGGGGGGCGGCCCTATATACTATCGCCCTGTGGGGCAACCTCATCTTCACCCAATATCATTAGGAGACGAACTTGCGGCAAGACCTCTACGAAGACCTTTATCTGAAGGAACACGACTACTGGTGGCATCAGGGCAAGCGGATGATTGTCTATGCGATGCTGGACAAATACTGGCGGCCCCGCCCCCAACCCCGCACCGATGGGCAACTCAGCCTCCACCGCGACTCGCGCCGCGCTCTCGATGTCGGTTGCGGCACGGGGCTGAACCTTGACCGTCTCGCCAACTACGCCCTGCCAGTGGGGATGGACTTGGCCCGCGACGCGCTCACCTTCTGCCAGAAGCGGGGGCTGGATGAACTGTGCGAGGCGAGTATTGACCATGGCCTGCCCTTCCGCGACCAGAGCTTCGACATTATCACCGCCCTCGATGCGGTGGAACACTTCAGCGACGATTATGCCGCGCTACGCGAGTTCTACCGCGTGCTGCGCCCCGGCGGGGTGGTGATTATCTCCGTCCCCGCCTACAAGTTCCTGTGGAGCTATTGGGACGAGGTGCTGGGCCACAAGCGGCGTTACACTGTGCCGATGCTCCGCAAGGTGGTGGAGGCGGCGGGGTTCAAGGTGCGAAAGACCAGCTACACCAACGCGGCGATTGTGCTGCCCAGCATCGGGGTGCGGGCGTTCAAGGGGCAGAAGTATCGCCACGCCGCAGGCGAAAGCAGCACCGACTTCATGGATGTACCCCGCTGGCTGAACAAGCTGATGGTCGTCTATTACAAGATAGAAAGCAGCCTACTGCGCGGCATCAATCTCCCCTTCGGCCTGTCGGTCCTGTGCGTGGGGGAGAAGGTCGAAGAGTGATGAGTGATGAGTGATGAGCTTCATCGCGGAGACGAGCAGATTGTAGTTGGGGGTATGGCTGCGCGGCGGCGGTGCATCAGGGGGTCTGGGGGTAAGCCCCCAGCTGGTGAAGGTGGATGTGGCTGATATGCACCCCCATCAAGTGCAGTAGTGCGACCATCAACCCTTCACTTTCGATTGGCTGCTGCGCCGGTCGGCAGGGGGGGGGGGTGCCCCCCACCCCCCCCCCCCA
>JBBSEE010000579.1:0-2611 GCA_038239995.1 Chloroflexia bacterium
CGTGTCGGTGGCGACCAGCGCGGGGCCGGGGGTAGGGGTGGGCGAGTTGCTGAGGGTGGGCAGCACGTTGGTGATGAACAGCACCCCGCCCACCAGCGCGGCCAGCACCAATATACCGACAATCCATGTTGCCACCCCCACCCCGCCGCTCTTCTCTACCTCGATATAGCCGGTGGCGCGGCGCACCGGGGCGGGGGTGGGGGGCACGTACTGGCGGGGGGGGATTTGCTGGCGGGGACGGTCCACCATCGTGGTGCGCCCATTGGGGTCGGGTTTGGTTACGCCGCTGGTCAGGGCGGGGTTGTAGGTGTAGCTCTCGTAGCTGTGCAGGGCGCGTTCCATCTCGTCCGCCGAGGCGAAGCGACGCTCTGGCTGCTTCTCCAACGCCCGCATCACAATCGCATCGAGGCCGGGGGGAATGGTGGGGTTGAACTGGCTGGGGTGGGGGGGTTGCTCTTCGATGTGTTTGAGGGCAAGGCCCATCATGCTGTCGCTCTCGAACGGCAGCCGCCCCGCCAGCATCTCGAACAGGATCACCCCCACACTATATAGGTCGGATTGGGGCGACACCCGCATCCCCCGCGCCTGTTCGGGGCTGAAGTATTGCACCGTCCCCAAGGCCACGCCGGTCTCGGTCATACTAATTTCGCTCAGGCCCTTAGCGATGCCAAAATCAGTGACTTTGACGATGCCCTGCTTGGAGATTAGCACGTTCTGGGGCTTGATGTCGCGGTGGACGAGGCCGATGCCATGCGCGGCGGCGAGGGCGGCGCAGATTTGGGCGGCAATCTCGGCGGCGGTCTCCGGCGACAGCACCCGCACGCGGTTCATGTAGCTGCGGAGGGTCTCGCCCTCGACGTACTCCATCACGATATAATGTATCTCGCCGTCCTGCCCTACATCGTAGACGTTGACGATGTTGGGGTGGTTGAGACCAGCGGCGGCCATCGCTTCGCGGGTGAAGCGGGCGAGGAACTTCTCATCGGTGGCATACTGTTCGCGCAGCACCTTGACCGCGACCGCGCGACCGCCCAGCGCAATGTCGTGGGCGCGGTAGACTACCGCCATCGCCCCCCCGCCGATGCGCTCTTGCAACTCATATCGCTGGTTCAATATCCGATTGGTCAGTGGGCCAGCCCCCACCCCAACTTTGCCTTCGGTCATGCGCTCATCCTTCACCGCCCCCGCGGTCCATGTTTGGTCAAAAATTGCCGACACCTGTTTACGTATCGGCGGGGGATGTAGTATAATACCGCTATATTAACGCGGGAAACATCCATTTTGTTGCATAAATACGCCCTAATTTTAACGCAGATTGCCAACATTGTCAACGACAACATGGGGCGGGGGTTGCAGCCTAAGTTTCGTATCAACGTATCGTGGGGGAAACTAGCGGGGGTCTGGGGGTTTGACCCCCAGAAGCTGACTATCAGAAAAGCTAATCGGAGCTACGTTACCGCAAGTCTATTAGCTTACGACTGGCAGTGCGCCCCCCTCACCAGCTGGGGGTCAACCCCCCAGACCTCCTCTAGTTTCCTCTCATTTTTCCTTGGTGTTGATAAAAATCATGAAGGGAGTAGGCCCACATGGATAACCTAGAGAACGACAACCGCCCCCGCAACGAAGCCCTACGCGAATATCGGCGCAACGATGACGACGACCGGGGCATCCCCGCAGGAGTAGCTCCCACCGCCCAGCCCGACCCCGCTGCCGCCCAGCCCAGCCCCGAACTGGACGAACTCTACCTCGAAGCCAACGCGGACTTGGACGACGAGGGGCTGCTCGACGCGGAGGAGCTAGACGAATTGGTGGGCGGGGCGGACGAGCCACCGATGAGCAGCAATGCCGATGTGCTTAACCTCGATGACCGCTATCTGGTCAGCGGCGAGCAGGCGGGCTACAACATGGGCTTTGGCGACCCCGACGAGGACGAGGGCACCACCGATGTGCAAGCGGCCATCGAAGATGGTCTAACCTATTTCGCCCCCACCGACCCGGTGATTGACACCCGGCTGGGTGGGCTAGAGGGGGCGGGGGTGAGCGGCGGTTTCGCTGGCTCCAGCCTCGATGAGGTGGGCGCACCCAGCAGCGAACTCGACCCCCCACTAGAGGCGGGCCGCCACCTCAGCGATGATGACCTTGCCGCCGCCGTGGTCCGCGCTCTGGCCGAGGATAGCTACACCACCGACCTCCCCATCGAGGTCTCCGCCCGTCACGGCGTGGTCTACCTGCGCGGGCGGGTGGACTCGATGAACGATGCGGACATGGCGATTGCGGTGGCGGGCGATGTCCCCGGTGTCGAAGAAGTGAATGACGACGAACTGGAATATTAGGAGCATCCCCACCTATGCCAACATCTGGCCTTCCCCTGCCGAGCCTACTGAACAATGGGCAGTATCGGGTTGACCGTCAACTGGCGGTCGGCGGCCTCAGCATCATCTATCACGGGATGGACACCAAGCTGAACCGTCCAGTGGCGATTAAGGAGCTATTCCCGCAGGGCAGCGGGCGGGATGGCCTCAACGTGGTGCCTTCGCGCAGCTACAATGCCAGCGAGTGGACGCAGGCGAAGGCCGAATACCTGAACGAGGCTCGCGCGGTCGCCAGCTTC
>JBBSEE010000580.1:0-2608 GCA_038239995.1 Chloroflexia bacterium
AACCCGCGGCTCGGTCATCGGACTTACCCCTCACAGATTATAGAATGAAGAAGGTAGAATGTAGAATCACAATCCTCTTTGGCTGGTAATTTGGCGAGATTAGGTTGCGGTGATGAACAGGGCGGATGCGATTCGCCCCTACGCCATGTTCGCGCCCTTGCCGCCGACCTAATCCGTTTATCCGTTTTTCAATCCGTTGGCTGCTGGTCCTTCTCTCTAAGAGATTCTAGATTCTACCTTCTACCTTCTAGATTCCGCCCTTGCCCGATTGCCGGTAGATGAACTCCACCTTGCCGAAGGAGAGTGACATCCCATCTTCCAAGAGGTTACTGCCGGTACGGACGCGGTTGACGAAGCTGCCGTTGTCCGACTGCTTGTCCACCAGCACGAACTTGCCATCCTGATAGCGCAATTCGGCGTGGAAGGGGGAGACGGTTTGCCAGCCCACGAAGGAGTTGTCAATCACAATATCGTTGGTACGGGCGCGACCAATGGTGATGTAGGTACGGTCTAGCACGTACTCTAGCTGCTCATCGGCGCGGCTGAGGGTCTCTAGGTAGGGCAACTGGTCGTCGGGCAAGTCCAGCGGACGGGTAGTAGGCGGGGCGGCGGACACTGGGGGCGGGGTCGCGGCCACCACGGCGGCAGGGGCGAGGGCCACAGCAGCCACCCCCTCGTCCAACGCCTTGTTCTTGTCCCCGGCCAAAGATACGCCGCAGTTGGTGCAGTGCAACTCCGACCACGGATTGACCGTGCCGCAGTTGGAGCAGGTCACGTTGGCGGGTTGCTCATCCGCCGCCACCGCCTGCTCGACCGCGGCTTCCTCGTTGGTCAGTGGGGCGACTACTACCGCTTTAGCCTCGGTGGGCGCAACACTGTCCACCGCCGCGGACTCCACCGCCGCGTCGGGCGGCTTCCGCAGGAACTGATACGCCCCCCATGCCACCGCCAGCAGGATAATCCCCAAGATGACCGTCACCACCCACGAGCCGAGCGGTTCGCCGCTGTTGCCACTGACTGGGGTGTTGGGGAGTTTGACGAAGGTGGGGGTGAGTGCGTTGGCGGGGGCAACCACATCGGTGCTGCTACTATCCGGCACCACATCACTGGGCGGCGCGGAGCTAAGGCTGGGGGTTTGCGGCTGGGCGGGCAACGTGGTGCTAGTGATATTGCCAGCCGGGGTAATCGCCTTAGTCGCGCTAATCGGGCTGGCGGTGGGGATAGTTATCACCGCTGTGAGGCTGATGCTGGGCGTGACGGTGAGCGCGACGGTGTTAGTCACCGCCAGCGTCGAGGTAATCACCGCGCCAGCAGTGGGACTGGCGACTTGGGCGCGGGCGGGGGCGTTGAGGGCTAGCGCGACGGTGAGCAGCACGCTGCCCAGCAGGGCCAGCGCGAACATATCAACCTTACGGGCTTGCCGAGCGGGCAAGTTCATCCTTTGTCTCCTCCTCTGATACTTGATGGGGTGGTCGGCGGCTATTATACTACACCGCCAAGCTGAAGCGCAATTGCACCCTGCCCACGCGCACGATGTCGCCATTATGCAAGGTATAGGCCACATTGGGGCGCAGGCGGGTCTCGTTCACGTAGGTACCGTTTTCGCTGCCCAAATCCACGATGGTGTAGCCGCCGTCCTCGTGACGTATCTCCGCGTGCTGGCGGGAGACGTAGGCGCGGGGGTCCATATAGGTGAGGTCCAAATCGGGATAGATGTTACGGCTGGGGCTGCGGCGGCCAATCGAAAAACTGGTTAGGTTGGCGGCGATGGTCTGCTCGAACATCACTGTCCCCTCGCTACCTAGCACCAGCAGGCGGGCCGCCATATCTCCGGCAAGGGTGAGGCCACACGCGCCGCAGAAACGTGCGTCCGGCTTGTTGCTATGCCCGCAGCGGGGGCAAACCCGTCCGCTGGGGGGGGCGAAGGGGAGATGCTCCGCCGGTATCTGGCTGGGCGGATTGATGAACACCGATTGCTGGGCGGGCGGGTCAATGAACATAGACTGTCCGGCGGCGGGGCGGGTGGGCGGGGCGATGGGCGACGATATAGGCGCAGGGTCGCGATACGGCTGGCTGCCGGGTAGGAAGATAGACTGCTGATTGGGCGGGTTGGGGGGTGATTGCAGCGGCTGATAGGCGGGCGGCTGACTGAGCGGCGCGACAGACAAGTCCGGCTTGGCATCGGGCGGGGCGGGCACGGTCATCGGGGTGGGGGCGACGAACGGCTTACCCAACGCCTTGCGTAGCTCCTGCGCGAAATCGGCGGCGGTGGGCGGTCGCTTGTCCATATTGCGGTCCATCGCCCGAATAATCAGCCGAATGGTGGGCAACGAGATTCGCGGGGTTAGCGACTTGAGGCTTGCGTGGGGGGGGGTGGTGGCGGGGCTAGGCGGCTTGCCGGTAAGCAGATGCACCAGCGTGGCCGCCAGCGAGTAGATGTCCGAACGCGCATCAGTCTGCCCCTTGCCAAACTGCTCGTAAGGGGCGTAGGCGGCGGTGCCCATGGCCACCGTATCGTGCCGCTGGTTGCTGCCCTTGTAGGTGCGGGCAATGCCAAAGTCAATCAGCTTAATCTGACCGTTGGGCAGCACCATGATGTTCGCCGGTT
>JBBSEE010000581.1:0-2601 GCA_038239995.1 Chloroflexia bacterium
CTGCTCTAGCTTATCGCTATTATATCATGAAGGCGCGGATGATGGTTATAACAACGCACCCCACCGCTTTGGCAGGAGGGGTGCGCTTGAACGTCTATCCGCGTACTCGTTACGGTGTGGTTGCCCCTTTGTAGACGCTCATCGCCTAACCTCCTTTTTGTTTGCTGGTTTCCCATGCTTCTATCTTAGGTGATGTTGGTGTACATCACCTTAAACATGGGTTGAAGGCTGGTCAATAGGGCAATTATAGGGGGATACGGGCATCAGTCCACGCCAAACGTTGAATAGGAGTTACGCAGTTGGGCAGGGCGGAGGCTCATCGCCCCAATGCCAACCGGCATAATCCGCCCGCAACTGCGTAACTCCTAAAGGCGAGATCGCTATCAGGGCTAGTGCTGTTCATCGCCACCCAGCCTAGCCGAGCGCAGTCGCAGCGAGTTAGTTACCACGAAGATAGAACTGAAAGCCATCGCCCCCGCCGCAATCATCGGGTTGAGCAAGCCAAACATGGCGAAGGGAATACCGATGACGTTGTAGATGAAAGCCCAGAACAGATTGCCCTTGATGGTGCGAACCGTGGCGCGGCTGAGGGCAATCGCGGTCGCCACCTTGCGAAGGTCGCCGCCGACGAGGGTGATGTCCGAGGCGGCAATCGCCACATCGGTGCCGCTGCCAATCGCCACGCCGAGGTCGGCTTGGGCTAGGGCGGGTGCATCGTTGATGCCGTCGCCCACCATCGCCACCTTCTCACCCGCCGCCTGTAGCCGCTTCACCTCCGCCGCCTTCCCTTCGGGTAGCACTTCGCTGAGTACCTGCTCGATACCCGCCTGCCGCGCAATCGTCTCCGCAGTAAGGCGGTTGTCGCCGGTCAGCATCGTCACCTTGAGACCCAAGGCCTTGAGTTCGCGCACCGCCTCCCGCGCATCTGGCTTAATTGTGTCGGCCACCGCCAGCGCGGCAACTAGTTTGCCGTCCACCGCCATCAGCATCGCGGTCTTACCGGCCTGCTCCCACCCCTCCATGCTGGCTTGGCTTACGTCTACACCACGCTCCTGCATCAGCTTGCGGGTGCCCAGCAGCACGCTGCGGCCATCTACGCTAGCTCGCACCCCCATCCCCGCCAGCGCGGTGAAGTCGCTGCTCTTGGGCGTGGCGGTAACACCGCGCCCGGCGACACCTTCGACGATGGCACGGGCGACCGGGTGTTCCGAGTTTCGCTCTACGGCACTTGCCAGCGCCAGAGCATTATGCTCAGAGTAGCCGCCAAAAGTGGCAACATCGGTCAGCTGAGGCTTGCCCGCCGTGATGGTGCCGGTCTTGTCCAGCACGATGGCGGTAACTTCCCTCGCCCGCTCTAGGCTACTGCCCCCCTTAATTAGCACCCCCGCCGCTGCGCCACGCCCGGTGCCGACCATGATCGCGGTGGGGGTCGCCAGACCCATCGCGCAGGGGCAGGCGATGACCAGCACCGCGACGGTGTTGATCAGGGCGCGAGGCAGGTCGCCACTGAACACCAGCCACAGGGTAAAGGTGAGCACCGCAATAATCAGCACCACCGGCACGAATACGCTTGCCACCTTGTCGGCAAGGTCTTGCAGCGGGGCTTTGCTGCCCTGGGCTTCCTCGACCATTCGCACGATTTGGGCCAGCAGGGTCTTGCGCCCCACTGCGGTAGCCCGCACGTGGAGTACGCCCTGGGTGTTCATCGTCGCGCCATATGCCTTGTCGCCGGGCTGCTTGTCGACCGGCAGGCTCTCGCCGGTCATCATCGCCTCATCCACCGCCGAGCGGCCCTCGACCACCACACCGTCGGTGGGGATCTTCTCGCCAGGACGCACCACCAGCGTATCGCCCACCAGCACCTCGGATAGGGCGATTTCATGCTCGACCCCGCGCCGCATTACCCGGGCGGTCTTGGCCTGGAGTCCAACTAGCTTGGTAACCGCATCGGTGGTGCTACGTCTAGCCGCTGCCTCGATGTAGCGACCCAGTAGGATGAGGGTGATAATCACCGCAGTGGTGTCGTAGTAGACCGCTGCTGCGCTGCTCATACCGATCATGTTCACTGTCCTTGTAAAAAAGAAGGTATTGTAGACGCTGTAGGCGAAGGCAGCGGTAGTGCCGATGCTGACCAGCACATCCATGTTGGCATTGCCGTGGATTATATTCTTAACCGCACTGCTGTGGAAGCGCCAGCCGGAAACCAGCCAGACGGGTAGGGTTAGAACCAGCAAGATATAGTTGATATTCGCGCTGAAGAAAGGGATGTTCAGGTCGGTGAGGAACATACTGATAATCACCACCGGCACGGTCAGCAGCACGGCCAAGGTGAGGCTCCGGCGAAGCCTCCGCGACTCCTCTTGCTGTGCGGCCTTCTGCTCCTCATTGGCATCCGCGCCAAGCTCACGCTCGGCGGGCAGGGGTGCCGCCCCATAGCCGACCTTCTCGACTGCCGTCTGCAACTCGTCCAGCCCGACCAGACGGGGGTCGTAAGCGACCGTGGCCCGCGCGGTGGCAAGGTTGACCGCTGCCTGGGTTACGCCTGGCACTTTGTTCAGCGCCCGCTCCACATGGCGCACACAACTGGCGCAGGTCATGCCC
>JBBSEE010000582.1:0-2601 GCA_038239995.1 Chloroflexia bacterium
AGACGATTAGCCAATTGGGCACCGACGATGCGGTGGGGATAGTGGCCTTCGATGACCGAGTGAATGAACTGATGCCCCTCAGCCCAGTAGACGATGTGAAGCGCATCCAAGACCTAATCGCCACCTTGCAGCCGGGCGGCGGCACTGACATCTACGGCGGGCTAGCCCCGGCGGTGGACGGATTGGCGAGTAGCGGGGCCAAGAGCAAGGCGATTATCCTGCTTACCGACGGGGTGAGCAAAGATGCCAACTATACGGACCTGCTCAATCTGGCCTCGGCGCACAATATCCACATCACCA
The DNA here is from genome assembly GCA_038239995.1 of Chloroflexia bacterium. Classification (GTDB taxonomy): domain Bacteria; phylum Chloroflexota; class Chloroflexia; order QHBQ01; family QHBQ01; genus QHBQ01. The sequence goes on from JBBSEE010000582.1 coordinate 301, forward strand.
CCGTGGGGGTTGGCCCCATCATCAATGAGGACTTCCTTAGTTCGCTGGCGAAGCAAACCGGCGGGCGGTTCTACCATACCAATAGCGGGGCAGACTTGCCCGACATCTTTACCAGCGAAGCGCACATCGCGGCTCGTTCCTACATCAACCAACGCAAGTTCGACCCCCAAATCGCCGCCTCCAGCCCCATCCTCAAGGGTATCCAGTCACTGCCCGCGCTGTATGGCTACGTGGGGGCGACCACCAAGCCGCTTGCCAGCACCGTCCTCGCCAGCGATACCGGCGACCCCATCCTCGCCGCGTGGCAATACGGCCTCGGTAGGGCGATTGCGTGGACTAGTGACGCGCAGGGCAACTGGTCGCGCGATTGGGTAAGCTGGCCCGACTTCAGCACCTTCTGGGCGCAGACGGTGCGCTGGACCATGCCGGGGCAGGTGGCAGGCAGCCTGCAACCGCGTGTGACCATCAATGGGGCGACTGCCACGATTGCGGTTGACGCAGTGGGCGGGGGGGGGGATTTCATCAACGGTCTGGACATGGCCGCCTCGGTACTCGCCCCCGGCAGCGTGACCAACACCATCAGCCTCAGCCAAGCCGCGCCGGGCCGCTATGTCGGTCAATTCCCCGCCGCCCAGAGCGGGGTCTACCTCATCCATGTGGGTGGGCAAGGGGAGATTAGCAGCACGGTGACGATTAGCGGCACCACCGCCCAGCGCACCGTGCCCTTTTCGGAGACCCAAACCCTCGGCCTTGCCGTCCCCTACCCCGCCGAATACCGCGACCTCAATCCCAACCTCGGTTTGCTGCAACGGATGGTCAGCCTCGGCCTCGCCAACCTCCAGCCGGGGCAGGGGGCGCAGAAGGTCCTCACCCTCAGCGACGACCCCGCCCCCTTGCTGGCCCATAACCTCGTGGCCGCCTCCGCGGGGAGCGTATTGTGGCCGGTATTCTTGCTGCTGGCGATTCTGCTGCTCCCCTTCGACATCGCGGTGCGCCGCCTCGCGGTGGGGCGGGGCGACATCCTTAATTTCATCACCCTACGCTGGCTACGGCGGCCTCTGCCGATGGGGGCGGGCAACTCGGCGATGCAACCGCTGTTCGCCGCCCGCACTCGTGCCCGCCAGCGACAGCAGCTTCCCGCTCCCCCCACTTCCAGCCCCGCGCCGATTGAGTTTCGCTCGGCACCGACCGCGACCTCAGCCCCAAATCCCCCTTCCCCCCCGCTTGACACGTCTAGTACAATAGATGCGTCAGCGTCGCCAGATGACGACACGCTGGCCGCCCGCCTGCGCCGCAACCAACAACGCCGCCGAGGGTGACATACGATTTTAGATTTTTGAGAATAAAATCCAAAATCCAAAATCTAAAATCCAAAATCTTGGGGGTGGAAGATGCCAGTAGCGAAGGTGGGCAACCGCTATGAACTGCGCCGCCGCATGGAGCAGCGCGACAGTATCTTGAACTTTGAGGGATGGGATTCGCAGCAGGATACCACCGTGCTGGTGCTGCTAATGAGGGCGAGCGGCAGCGGCACCGCCGAGGAGCAGACCCGCCTGCTGCAATTCGCCCGCCTCGCCGGGCAAGCGGGGATTACCCCCGCTGCTGCCCTCCCCGCGATTCTCGATAGCGGCAGTGACCCCCCGGAGCAGAATGGCGAAATATCTTACTACCTCATCGCCGAGTGGGTAAGCGGTACGCCACTGGACAGCCAGTTGCCGCTCGAACCCGCCCGCGCGGTGGCGGTGGTGCGCGACATCGGCAATGGCCTAAGCTGGGCGCGGCAACGCTTCGCCGGGGCGGCGGCCAGCTATGACCTCGACCCCGCCCGCATCGTGCTGGATGAAGACCATGCCCGCCTGACCAGCTTTGGGTTGCCCGGCCTCGGCGGGGAGGTGGACGGCGAACGCAGCGATGTCCTCGCCCTCGGCAACCTGCTTCGCACCCTGTTGGCGGGGGGGGCGAGCAACGAGGCCCGCAGCCTGAGCGCGGCCCAAGCCCTTGCCCTTGCCCAAGTAATTGGCCGCTCCACCGCGGCGACTAGCTCACGTTACCCCGACATTGCCGCCTTCCTCACCGCCCTCGATGCCGCTCTGGAAGGCAAGCAGACCCCCGACCCCAAGACCACTGGCCGTCGCGCGGCCTCCGCCCCGCTCAAGCCTCGCCCCGTTCCCGTCGCCAAATCGGAACCACTGCCATTGGAAGATACTCCCCCCCCCGGGCCGGTCCCCCCCCCGGCCCGTGTGGCGGCGGGAGGCGCACCCGCCCACCCCAGCGCTGTGGCGGGGGCCCCGACCCGCGCGG
>JBBSEE010000583.1:0-2599 GCA_038239995.1 Chloroflexia bacterium
CCCCCCTCCCCCTGCGCCCCCGCCCCCGGAAACGGAGGTCAACGCCTTCGCCAACCGCCGCCCTAGCTCTGGCTCGGCCCTTGCCAGCCGCTTGAACAGCAACCCTATGCCGGTCAGCAACGACCTCGATACCTTGCGGAACAGCCTATTCGGGGGCGGCGCGGCTAGCTCCGACCCCGAACCGCCCCCGGCGGTGTCCAATCCCTTCGTCCCCCCCAGCCCGCCGAGTAACAACCCCTTTGCGCCGCCCAGCCTGCCCGCGCCGAACAATCCTTTCGCCGCCCCACCCAATGCGATATTGAGCAACCCCTTTGCCCCCCCCAGCGGCAGCGGCCCGTTTGCACCGCCACCACCCAGCCTTGCCGTCGATCCCTTCGCTGCTAATGGTAATGGCAGCGCGGGCATGGGTATCAGCAGCGACCTCAAGCCGTTCAGCCTTGCCGACATCGAGGCTAGCGTCAACTCTGATGAGATCGCGGGCAACCCCTTCGAGCCGTCCGCGGTGCGCGGGCCGGTGTTCGCCCCGCGCCCGTCGCTGGATGAGCCATCCCCCCCGCATGGACTGGCGGGGCGGGTCGGGCTCGCCGACCTGCTCAACGACCGCGCCCCCATCGGTTCGCTCTCGCCAGTAGAGCAGGACTTGCACCCCTCGTCGCCCGCGCTGATTGCCCGCCCCCCCTTTGCGGTGGCTAAGACACAGCGGGAAATTGCTACCTTCCCCTGCCCCAACTGTCGCAAGCCGGTGCCGGAGAACGCGCTTAGTTGCCCCGAATGCTCGTTCCAGTTCTACGCCCGCTGCCCCCACTGCGGCGAGTACGTTGATACCACCGTCCCCCCCAGCCCGCACGGCGACCGCTGCTCGAACTGCAATCAGCCGATCAACTTCATGGAGCTAGGTCGCGGCCTCAGCGTGAGCAAGGCCGACCCCCACGCCTATCGCAATTTGCGCCCCACCGCCCCGGTTGGCCCCGATAGCGGCATGACCCTGATGATGCCCGTGCCCGGCCTTGTCGAACCGACGGTGAAGCGGTCACGGCGGCCCGGTGCGTACCAATTCTTTGTGATACTAATCCTCCTTGCCATCCTCGGTTTCCTCCTTTGGTACGCCGTCGCCAAGCCACAATGGGGCAGCACGCCCGCGCCCGCCACCTCCACCCCGACCACTGGTCAAACCCTGCCCCCTAATCTATCTGACTTGAACCGACGGGGCTACACCTTCATCATCGCCACGGGGCGGCAGCGCGAAGACCGGCCTGCTGCCCTGCCCGCCACCGACCAGTAATTTCCAGAGGAACGCGCTATGCCGAACCCGCCCACCTCCAAACCCCGCCCCCCCGCCCGCCTCGACAAGGCCCGCGCCGCCCGCAAGGTGCTTGAGGAGAACTTTGATGGGCTGATTGAGCTACAGCACGATGCTTCGCCCTTTGCGATGATGGCCGCAGGCACTTTGGCTAGCAGCGACAATCGGGTGCAGTTGCTGGCAGTCATCCTTGAGCGCATGGCCCGCTTCGACCTGTCGGTGCTGACCGCCACCGGCTTGGTGCTGGACGCGGCCAGCGATGCGACCCGCAAGTTCCTGCTTGATGGGCTGACCGAGGTGGCCTACGACCCCGCCCGACCCGACGAGCAACGCTTTAGCGCGTACAGTGTGGTGATGCAGCGGGCGGGCAAAATGGTGGATGAGGAGTTCCTCGCCACCCTGAAGCACCCCGAAACGGCGATTACCGCATCCCTGCGGGCCAGCATGGAGGCGACCGCGCATGAGCCGAACCTGCTGCTGGAGTACCTGAGCAACATCGTGGCCCAAGAGAGCGATTCGGTGCTGAACTTCATCGAGTTGACCCGCAATATGGACTTGCCCACCCTGCCCACCGTGCTGCGAGTGTTCGCCCAAGACGAGCGGGCGACGGTGGCGGATGCGGCCATCGAGGAGTTGGTCAGTCTGCGCCCGCCGCCCGCCCCCGCGATACTCTCGCTGCTGCCAACCCTGCGCCCCGAACGCCGACCGGCGGCAGAGCGGGCGATACGTAAGCTGCAAATGACCGTCGCGCCGGGCGAACCTACCCCTAGTCTACCCGCCAAGCCGGAACGCTGCCGCGCCTTCCTCAGCCTGATTGATGGGCGCGGCAGCCAGATGGTCTGGTTCGTGGTGCCCCATAGCAAGAAAGGGCAACTATGGCAGTATGCGGTCATCAGCGTATTGGTCAACGAACAGGTGGGGATTAAGGATACTATTGGCGGCCTCACTGTGCCCGCCCGCCAGTTGCCCCCCCCTAGCAAGCTGGGCACCTTGCATCAGTCGGTGGTCAAAGAATTGACCGACAACTCGATTGGGCAAGCGTTGAGTCAACGCGCGATTGAGTTGACCAACCTAGGGGTAGACCCTTTCTCACCGGAGATGAGCGAATTGCTGCTCAGTCAGCTTGAGGATTTGGCGGACATCGAGGACAACGAACCACCCAACCTAGAGGTCGGCTTCGACTACGCGCGGCGGCGGTTGCTGGAGGCCCAAGCGGAGACGTGGAGCAAGGGGCTGGCCTTGCCGCTAGCCTATCGCTTGTTCAATGCCCCGATATGGGAAGCAGCGGTCGCCCCCGGC
>JBBSEE010000584.1:0-2595 GCA_038239995.1 Chloroflexia bacterium
AGCACCGCCACTGCCACACCTACCAACACAGCGACGGCCACTGCGACCAACACCGCAACTCCGCTGCCAACGAATACGCCGACCACACCACCCGCGGCCACTGCCACGCCGATAGCAGCCAGCCCCACCGTCACCGCTTGCGCCAATCCCTTTGTGGACATTAGCGGTAACACCTTCTACACCGCAATTAGTGCGCTTTACTGTCGCGGCATCATCAGTGGGGTGGACACAACGCATTATGGCCCCGCGATTGTCGCCACCCGCGCCCAGTTCGCAAAGATTATGGTGACCGCTTTCGGCATCGCTAGCTATACGCCTGCGAGACCTAGCTTCAGCGATGTGCCGCCCAGCTACTTCGCCTATGGATACATCGAGAGCGGCTACTATGCGGGCATCCTCAACGGTTACGATGCGGCTAGCTGCCAAGCTGCCGGCCAAGCCTCCCCTTGCTACTTGCCCAATCGTCCGATCACCCGCGCCCAGCTGACTAAAATCGTCGTCATTGCGGCAGGCTTCACCCCGACCACGCCACCCAGCGGCCAAACCTTCACCGATGTGCCGCCCAATTACTGGGCTTATCCCTACATCGAAACCGCCTACGCGCAGACTATCGTCGGCGGTTATCCCGACGGCAGCTTCCACCCCAACAACCTTGTGCGCCGCGACGAGATGGCAGGTATCGTCTATAAGGCGATCACTAACCCATGAACGATACTAGGCAAGGTGGTGGCGTTATCTTCACAGAAAAAGCCCTCCTATAGCAAAGCGGTGGAAGCCACGCCCATTTATGGGCTTGCGACCAGTATGGGAAGCGTTCGCATAGGCGCTAGACCAGACAAGGGCCGCTGAGAAGTGTCACTATGGAGGTGCAATCCCCGTCCAACCGTGAACTCTGCTGTGTCCAGATGTCCCTACCCAGACAGGCGATGGTGTGAGCCTACGTCTGAAGCTCCGGGGACAATGTTCCGCTGGCTACCAGCCTCAAGGTGGCAGCGGACTAGGGAAGGGCCGGAAGGTTGAGCGCAAGCAAAGTATCATCCTAAAACCCCGTGAAGGGCAAACGGTAAAAGAGGCTGTCATACCGTAACCAAAATGGTAAGTGGGTAGTGTTGCAAGAGATGCGTACTTGTAATGACACACAACAACTCCCACCGGGGCATAGATACCAACCTAACCAGCCCGCATCTTCTCAGTCGCCAACTGGGGAAGCCCCATACACCCCACCATCCGGTGGAAGCCTGACCGCGAGGAAGGGTGTAGGTGCAGGGGGATTGAGAGGTCGGAAGAAGCGAACGCCCACTTGTAATCAGTGGGATAGGGCCGTAAGGAGATACCCAACCCGAAAGGGTGCTAACCTCCGACTGGTCTTGACGGTAACTAAGCATCTGTAACGACCTAATCTTTGGAGAAGTTAGACGGTGGAAACATTCACTGAACCGACCAGAGAACCGCAACCCCAATCGTGGGCCAGCATCAACTGGCAAACGGTGGAGGCCAATGTACATCGCTTGCAGCAGCGGAAAGACCTTTGCTACCTCTAGTCCACCGCTGATGTCACCATCAGCATCATCAGCGAAGTGACTACAAGGTACTGGGGGCCTTGAGCCGGATGAAGCGAGAGTTTCGCGCGGGGTGGCAAGTTGCGGGCGGGTAGGATGCAACTACTTGCCTGCTCCAAAGGGCATTGAAAGAAAAGAGAAGAGGATACTAGCGATGAAGGGTAGCTTTGGCCGCGCAACGGCGGAGCAGATCAACCCGCAGATTGAAGCGGAGTTGCGGCAGGAACTCGGCCTCAGTGCCCCCTTGCCTTATGAGATAGAGGATCAACGGGCGGGCCGCAGCGACCGCAATATGTTTATGCACGATTTGGTGAACTTCTATTTCACCAGTTCTAGCAACGCGCTCTATCGCCTGTACTTCCAACCCCAGCAGCCGCGTCCGACGGAGGTGCAGGTGCAGATAATCAAGTGGGGTGCTGGCACTTTCCTAGGCAACTTGCTCTACGTCGCGCCCTTGGCCTGCTCACTAAGCGCAGCCGTTACGCTCGACCAAGCGGGGCGGGGTGACGCTCCCTTCACCGGCGAGCAGGCCGCCGCTGGCAGGTTGAACGCCGACAAGTTGCTGCTGCAACGCGCCAATCGCTTCGCCCGCATCAGCGCCAACTACGGTGGTGGTGTTACCTTCAAGGCACCACGTTTGTTCCAGCTCGTACCGGCAACCAATGGTAGCCTACTGATAGGCGGTACGTTTCCCCGCGTCACCAGTATGTGGAGCGGCAGCGTTACGCTGGATGCGGCGGAGTTCGTCGCGCTGGTGCAGATGATCGAGGCTAGTCTACGCTCGTTATCAAGGTTGGTGCTGGCCCAGTGACGACCCCGTTTGTGCACCTATGGCTAGCGCGCAGGCTGATACCAGCAACTATATTGAATCACCCACGCGGTGAAGATCATCCATGAAAAATACGGCGTGGGTACTCCCGCAATGTTAGTAATCAGTTGTGCTAGTTGACAGAGCCATGAGGGCCGTCTAAGCTAAAGTTACCATACTTAAGCAAAGGACGGTGGCCTCATGACCCAACTAGATTTTATCACAGCT
>JBBSEE010000585.1:0-2594 GCA_038239995.1 Chloroflexia bacterium
GACCGCGGCGGCGGACTCTTGGGCGGCAAGGACGAGCGGGCGACCGAGGGCCACGATGTCCGCGCCGAGGGCGAGGGCGCGGGCAGCATCCAGCCCATTGCGTATCCCGCCGCTGGCAACTACTTGCAGCTTAGTGTAACGGCGCAACTCCACCACGCTGGCGACGGTGGGGATGCCCCACACATCGGTCCACGCACTGTCCGCATCACTCTCGAGCATCGCGCCGCCGGTGTTGGCCTCCTGCTGGCGCACCCGCTCGATAATCGCAAAGCTGGTGCCGCCTAGCCCACTCGCGTCTATCGCGCTGGCCCCCGCCCGCTCGATGAGCAGCGCATCCTCACGGGCGATGCCGCAGCCGGTCTCCTTCACCAAGATGGGCAGGCCGAGGCCACTGGCGAGGCGAGAGATATGCTCCAAGCCGCCGCTGAAGTCGGTGTCCCCCTCCGGCTGCAAGGCTTCTTGCGCGGCGTTGAGGTGGATGGCGAGGGCCTGCGCGTCAATCATCTGCACCGCGCGGCGGGCCTCGTCCAACCCGTATCCCGCAATTAGCTGGGCGATGCCGAGGTTGGCGATGAGCAGGATGTCGGGGGCGTGGTCGCGGGCGACGCGGAAGGAGTCGGCAAGGGTGGGGTCTTCGATGGCGGCGCGTTGGCTGCCCACCCCCATGGCGATGCCCAGCTTCTGCGCGGCGGTGGCGAGGTTAGCGTTAATCTGCCCCACCTGCGGGTGGCCGCCGGTCATGCCGGTAATGGCAAGGGGATAGTTCAGCCTGTGGCCGAGGTAGGTGGCGGTGAGGTCGAGGTCGGCACTGTTCAGTTCGGGCAGGGCGCGATGCACCAGCGTGACATCGCCAAACCCGCTGTAGCCGCTGTTCTCCGAGGTTGGCTGGGTGGCTATCCGTACATGGTCCAGCTTGCGCGAACTAGTCGCCATTCCGTCTTCCCCCCTTCGGGAGTTTGCTGAGGTTTGAGGTTTGAGGTTTGAGTTGACAGTGATGTAGGGGCGGGTTGCACTCGCCCGGCGTTGCTGATGTAGGGGCGGGTTGCGCTCGCCCTGTTGCCCTTGCGGGGCCATTTGCATCTGATTACATTATACCACACGTATAATAGATGGGGTGCTTCATTTGCCCCATCGAGGCGGATTTGGTGACATAAACAGTTGCAAATAAGCGCGGGTTTTGGTATGATGAGACATAAGATGAGATTGGCTTGACGCGCGTACATGGCAACTACAAAGAGGATACAACTTGGAACAGGTCAACGATAATCAGCCGCCCCGCCGTATGTCCAGCTTGAACGTGCCGCTGTTGGGGATAGGGGTGGTGGTGATTGCCCTGCTGGCGGTGGGTGGCTATTTTCTAATGCAGCCTAGCCGCCCGCCTATTCCCCCATCCAATAATCAGAATCAGGGTCTGGCCCAAGTGCTGGACGGCAGCGCGGGGGTGCAACCTAGCATTACCCCCAGCTTTACCCCCGCACCGCCCACCTTTACCCCCATGCCGATGCCTACCCTGCGCCCCACCGCTACCGATGTGCCGGTGGATACCCCGCTGCCCAGCAACACGCCGCTGCCCACCGATACCCCCGCCCCCACTAGCCCCCCACCGACCAGCCCGCCATCACAAGGGGGCGGCAATGTGGCGAGCAACTCGACCGCGCCCAAGAGCAACCCGCCGCCCCCCACCGCTACGCCCAAGCCGGGGCCGGGCTTGCCGCTGCGCCTCCGCATCCCCGCGATTGGGGTCAACGCCGCGGTGGAGTACGTAGGGGTTGCCAGTGACGGCACCATGGCGATACCGGCGGACGAGTGGGACGTGGCGTGGTTCAAGAAGGGTTATCGCCCCGGCAGCCTCGGCAATGCGGTGATTGACGGCCACCTCGACTGGACGCATGGCCCCGCGGTGTTCTGGAACCTCGCCAAGCTGAACGTGGGCGATGCCGTCTACGTCAGCGACGACAAGGGGACGGAGCGCAAGTTCCTCGTCACCGATGTGGTGACGTACCCCTACAACAACGCCCCCTTGACCGCGATTTTCGGCCCCTCGAACACCGCCGACCTGAACCTGATTACCTGCAACGGGGTCTACAGCAAGACTGCCCACAACTATAACAAGCGGCTGGTAGTATACACCACGCTTGCGCCTTAGCGGGGGCAGGGTAAAGGAGGCGGCGGGAATTGCCCACCCACTTGCTTGCGCGAACCCCCGGCTGTTGGTCGCCACGCACGAGGTTCGCGCAAGTCGAATTAGCCTCAAAATTGTGGAAAAGGTACTTGACAGGGAAGGAAAATGGTGATATGATATACCTCAAGCAAGCGGTTCGCGCAAGTCGTGCCTATTTTCGTGCGTAGCCGTTGCACCCGCTCCCCGACCTTTAAGGGGATTGAAACGTGGGTGGCAGAACTGGGCAAAGGGATGATTGACGCGGACTTTAGTTGCACCCGCTCCCCGACCTTTAAGGGGATTGAAACAGCGAGTTTGAATGGCTGTAACACCGTAATAGCGAAGTTGCACCCGCTCCCCGACCTTTAAGGGGATTGAAACCCGCCCAACCTGATGGGTACCCCCACTGGCACGACTGAGTTGCACCCGCTCC
>JBBSEE010000586.1:0-2587 GCA_038239995.1 Chloroflexia bacterium
GCGGAGCAGGGGTAGGATGCGCTTGGCTTTACCAGTAGTGGGTTGCCCGCCCCCCGCCCCGGGCCGCCCCCGGGGGGGGGGCGGGGGTTGTGGTTGTCGCGCCTCGGCCACCGCGGCGGCGGGCGAACCGGCCCGGTCTACGCCCCCCCGCCGGCCCCGCGCCCCCACAAACCCCCCCCCCCCCCCCCCCCCGCGGCCGGCCCGGGGAGGGGGGCGGGCCACCCACTAATGGTAAAGCCAAGCGCATCCTACCCCTGCTCCGCCGCCTGCGCCTCGTCCGCCCCGCCTATCGCGCCTATCGTTTCCTCTTTCAGGGTACGCACACGCTGGTCCTCACCCCCTTGTCTAAAGTGTTGGGTGATGAGTGATGCGTGATGAATTGCTCGATAGCGCGGAAGTTGAGCTTGACAACTCGCCCCTTACACCCGACGACGTGCAGGAGCAGGAGAGCGGCGGCGACCCCACCATGCTGTCGCTCTCCCTCGCCCCCAACGCCCCGCCCGCCCCCACCCTCGCCCAGACCGCCACCCGCGCGATGTTCTGGAACACCATCCTCTTCCCAGTCAAGTTCGTGGTCAGCCTACTGTCCAGCATCATCCTTGGCAACCTGCTGCTTCGCACCGACTACGGCTTCGTCGCCTTCATCAGCAGCATCGCCAGCACGATTGGCCTCTACGCCGACCTCGGCATCGAACGCAGCCTACCCCGCTTTGTGCCAGAGGTGGAGCGGGTGGGGGGTTCACCGCTGGTGCGCCGCTTCCTGTGGCAGATAGTGGGCATCAAGCTGGCGGTGATGGCCCTATTGCTGGGGGGATTGTTGGCCTTCAGTGCCCCCTTGCTCACCTTGCTAGCCACCGGGCAGGCGGAAAGCACGGTCGCGCTGCTGGGGTTGCTGGGCAGCTTTGTCATCTACACCCTGTGCGCGATGTTGGTGTTCGGGGCGTTGTTCGATACCTTCATGCAGTTCCTGCTCAGTTACTTCAAGCAGCGGGCATGGAACGTCATCACTATCGCCGCCACCTTGTTGCAGCCCGCCTTGATTATCCTGTTCTTCAGTGTGGGGCTACGCCGGGTGGAGTTCGTACTGCTGGCGATGGTGCTGACCCCGCTCATCAGCGTGCTGCTGGCAGGGCAACAGGCGTTCAAGCTGGCAAGCAGTGAGGCGGCATTGCGAGCGGGGGGCGCGACGCAACTGGGGGCGGACCAGCATCTGCCCGCCGACTTCAGGGGCCGCTTCCTGCGCTACTCTGGTATCTCCTACTTCATGAACATCAGCGTCTACTTCTACACCTTGCCGTTCGTCAACATCGTGATAAATTTTGCCTACCGCCTCGATGGGGTGGGTCTGTTCTCGATTGCCTACAACTTCGTAAATCAGGTGCTAAGTGTGCTATGGTCGCCGCTCAGTGGCCTGCAAATCCCGCTCTTCTCCCGCATCTACGCGCAGGACAAGCAGCAGGCGGGCGGCACTCTGCCAACCGATTACCATGCTTCGCCGCAATTGCAGGAGAGTTACACGGTATTGAGCAAGTTCCTCGCCCTCGTGCTGATACCGTCCGGCATCGGCCTCGCCCTGCTTGCCACTAATCTTGTCTATACCCTATACGCTAAGTATGGTGCGGCCTCGCTGACTGCGGTGCTGCTGACCGTGTTCCTCTTTGCCGAGGCAGCGATTAGCATCCCCCAGAATATCCTGATGGTCTACGAGCGGTTCGGGCCGGTGCTGTGGTCGCGGGTGGTGTCGCTCATCTCGATACCGCTGCTATGGTGGTTCATCCCCGCGTTCGATGCGGCAGGGGTGCAGTGGTTCGGGATGAAAGACGGTGCGCCGCTCGGTTTGGTGGGGGCGGCAGTGGCAACTGGCCTCGCCCGCGTGCTGTCCCGCCTCGTGGTGTTCGTCTACGCGCAGCGGCGTATGGGTCTGCGCTATCCCTTCGCCTTCACCATCCGCGTGCTGCTCGCCAGCTTGCCTATGGCCGCAGTGGTAAGGCTATTGGCGATGCAGATAGAGAAGCCGCCGCTGGGTGCTTCAGTCGAACTCAAACTATTCGATGCCCTGCTCGACCTTGCGATTGCCCTGCTCGGTGGGGTGACATTCCTCGGCAGTTTCAAGCTGCTCGGCGGCCTCGACCCCGACGACAAGCGTCGTCTCGCCCGCATGAAGCTGCCCCTGCCGGGGGCGATCATGCGCTGGCTGTGAGGTAAAGCGGAAATCTGCCTAATCAGTGCGGGCAATTGGTTGACCTCGGTGATCACCCCGTCCGCACCGCGCTGTTGCCAGAGGCGAAAGTCGCCGTCGCGGGCGACCATGATGCAGAGGAAGGGGGGCAAATCGGAGTCACGCATCTCGCCCACATCGTCCGCGTCGCGCTCGATGGTGCCAATGGTGCGCTCCTCGCGGGGAGGGGCATGATAAAGGTTGCCCTTGCCGCTGCGGATTGCCTCGTAGTGCTGCACCAGCCGTAGGTCGTCGGCGGGCGCTCCAGGAAGCGTTCGGGCCGGAACGCGTAGGGCTCGGGGTAGAGGTCGGGGCGAGTGTGCGTCAGCCAGATCGCCGGGGTGATGTCGGTGCCGGCGGGCAGAACGA
>JBBSEE010000587.1:0-2561 GCA_038239995.1 Chloroflexia bacterium
CAATGGCACAAATCAGCAGCAATCCAAAATCCAAAATCTTAAAATCCAAAATCCAAAGGGGGGGATAGTGATGAAGGCAGTAGGAGTCACGCCGGGGCAGGCGAACAGTGCCCATCTGGTCGAGATGGACAAGCCCACGCCGGGCGAAGGGCAAATATTGGTTCGCATCATCAGGGTAGGGATTGACGGCACCGACAAGGACATCAACGCCGCCGAGTATGGCGAAGCCCCCGCTGGTTACGATTATCTGGTCATCGGCCACGAGTCGTTCGGGGTGGTCGAGCAGGTGGGCGCAGGGGTGGACGACTGGCAGGTGGGCGACTATGCGGTCGCGACCGTGCGCCGCCCCGACGGTTGCCCCAACTGCCTCGCTGGTGAAAGTGATATGTGCTTGTGGGGGCACTACACCGAGCGCGGCATCAAGGCGCGGCACGGCTACATGACCGAGTATTACGTGGACAGCCCCGCCTTCATGGTCAAGATAGCCCCCGCACTGGCCGACATCGCGGTGCTGCTGGAGCCGACTTCGGTGGCAGAGAAGGGCATCAGCCAAGCGTATCGCATCCAGCAGCGGCTATATTGGCAGCCGCGCAACGCAATCGTCACCGGCGCAGGCACGCTGGGGCTACTTGCCACCATGCTGCTGCGTAATCGCGGCCTGAACGTCTACACCTTGGCCCGCACCCCTATGCCCTACCTGAACGGCGAGATGGCCGAGGCGACCGGGGCGCACTATGTGAACAGCAAGCAGCAGTCGCTCACCGACCTCGCGCAGCAGATTGGCAACGTGGACATTATCTTCGAGGCCACCGGCGCAGCCCCGCTCATCTTCGAGGCGATGCAGGTGATTGGCAACAACGGAGTGCTGTGCCTTGCGGGACTGAGCAGCAGCCGCAACGCCCTGCAAATCCCCGCCGATGCCATCAACATGGAGCTAGTGCTGGGCAACAAGCTGATATTCGGCACGGTCAACGCCAACCGCCGCTACTTCGAAGCGGGCTTGCACGAACTGGCCGAGATCGAGCAGCAGTGGCCCGGCCTACTCGCCCGCCTCATCACCCACCGCGTGGCTGGGCTGGACAACTTTGCCGAGGCGATGTCCGCCCTAGAGGACAAGGCCAACATCAAGGTGGTGGTGGAAATTGCCGCACCGTGATGACACGTGAGGTTTGAGGTTTGAGGTTTGAGTTAGGGGTGTTATCGGTAGGGGCGGGTTGCGCTCTCCCTGTCCGATGGTAGGGGCGGGTTACGCTCACTCTGCTGAACCGTGTAACCCCAATCCAAAATCTAAATTCTAAAATCTAAAATCGAAACTCCCCAACCTTTTGCCCCACTGATTTGTAATAACGGTAGCCGGGGCTGCGCCGCGCCGGAGAGGGCCGGGCCAAGAGTGGGAGGTAAGCAGAGGAGACCGAGCAGTGCATGGATGAGCGCGAAGCGATACTGCGCCTCAAACAAGGGGACATCGGCGGGCTGGAAGCGTTGGTAGAGATATACCAGACCAAAGCGGTACGGGCATCCTACCTCATTATCCGCGACCACGCCGCCGCTGAGGACATCGTGCAGGGCGCGTTCCTGCGCGTCTACGAGCGCATCAGCCAGTTCGATGCGACGCGCCCGTTTGCCCCTTGGTTCATGCGAATCGTGGTCAACGACACCCTCAACGTGGTGGCCCGCGGCAACCGACAGGTGTCCATCGAGGCGGCAGCCGCGAACGGCTACGGCGGTGAAGACTATCCGGGCCTGACTAGCGCGGCGGCCAGCGCAGAGGAGATACTGGAGCGGGCCGAGACGGTCGAAGTCATCGCCGCCACCCTGAACCAACTGACCGCTAGCCAACGCGCCGCGCTGGTGATGCGCTACTATCTGGGCATGAGCGAGAGCGAGATGTCCCGCGAACTAGACTGCTCGCCGGGGACGGTGAAGTGGCGGTTGCACGCGGCGCGAGAGCGAATGCGCCAACTGCTGCCCGCGTGGCTCACCCCCACCGACCCGCATAAGCAGTATAAGGACTAGCAAGGAGCTAGCAATTGAGTAGACAGACGAAAGCGCAGCGTATCGGTGACGCGCTGGAACGCGAGGCCAGCCACGAGATACCCAGCGTCAACTTGTGGCCGAGCATTGCCCAGCAATTGGGCCAGCCCGCCGTCGCGCCGCTGGTAGAGCAGCGGGTGCAGACCGCCCCATGGCCACAGGGGCGCGGGCAGCGACTGCGGCTGGCATGGGTGGGCGGCCTTACCCTCGTGGCGGTCGCGGTGCTAATCTATGCCGTAAGCCCAACCCTGTTGCTGCCGGATAAGAATGCCGCCAATCAGCCGGTGGGCGGGCCAGCGGTGGCCCGTACCCCCAGTGCGGTTGCCACCGTGCAAGCCGTGACTGCACCTACCCGCGCTGCTGCCACGGCCACCCGCGTTCCACCCCCGGCCACCGTCACCCCCGTGCCCCCGCCGCCCACTAACCAATTGGTAGTGGGCAGCACGGTCGAGGTGATGGCCGATGGTCTCAGCATCCACGAGGCGGCGGGGTCGAGTACCAAGCAAATCGGCACCGTGCTGCAAGGC
>JBBSEE010000588.1:0-2550 GCA_038239995.1 Chloroflexia bacterium
AGAAGCAGTGCGCGGCTATGAGGACGCGCTAGACCCGCGCATCCACGCTGCCCGCAGTCACCCCGGCCAGATGACGGTGGCGGCGCGGCTGCGGCAGTTGACTGCGGGTAGCGACTTGCTGCGCCCCGGCAGCAGCTACGGTAGCCTCCCTCACGACCTGCCCCAAGATGCCTACTCCTTCCGCTGCGCCCCCCAAGTGCTAGGCGCGGTGGCCGACACCCTTGCCCATGTGCGACAGGTGGCGGAGCGGGAACTGAACGCCGCCTGCGACAACCCGCTCATCTTCGCCGACGATGAGGGCGGGGTGGCTCTGTCGGGGGGCAACTTTCACGGCCAGCCGCTGGCCTTCGCCGCCGACTTCCTCAGCATTGCGACCAGCGAAATCGCCAGTATCAGCGAACGCCGCACCGCCCGCCTGCTCGACCCCCGCTACTCGCGCGGCCTGCCCGCGATGCTGACCGAGGGGCACGGGCTACGCAGCGGCTATATGCTGGTGCAATACGCCCAAGCCGCCCTCGTCTCCGCGAACAAGACCCTTGCCCATCCCGACAGTGTGGATAGCATCCCCACTGGGGCGAACCAAGAGGACCACGTGAGCATGAGTACCAACGCCGCCCACCACGCCCGCGCAGTGGTAGACAATGCCACGCAGGTAGTGGCGGGTGAGCTAATCTGCGCCGCCCAGGGGCTGGACTTCCGCCGTAACGAGGGGCGGATGGGGACAGGGGTGGCCGCCGCCCACCGCATCGTCCGCGCCTACATCACCCACCTCGATGCCGAGCGTTCACCCAGCACGGACATCGCCGCCGCGACCCGGCTGCTGCGCGAGGGGGGCTTGTTGAACGATAGCTGAGGCCCGGCTAGTTACCGCGAATCGTCACGGTGCGAGTATAAGGTCGGCCACACCTACCTTCACCAGCGGGGGGCTAACCCCCAGCCCCCCCTGATGCACTCCGCTGCTCCGCTGAACCTAATCCGCTGGCTGACAGGCTGGGCGCGATAAATCCGCGTCCCTACGTAGGCCAATCCGCTTACCCGTTTTTTCAATCCGTTGGCTGTCATTACCACTTTGCCCCACAAAGATGCGCCCCCAACAATGGTGAGGGCGCATCTTGTTCTCTGCTATCGGGTTTGGTGATGTGGCTAAGGTGTTGATGTAGCGGCAGCGGGCGGCGCAACAGCAGTCAGCGTGACGGCAGCAGGCGGCGCAACGGTGGTCGGCGTAGCGGCAGCGGGCGGCGCAGCGGTGGTCGGCGTGGCGACAGCGGGCGTGGGCGATAGCTGGGTGGTGCCACTTATCGGGTTGGTGTTGTTTATTGGGCTGGTGCCCGTCACTGGATTGGTGCCTGTCGCCGGGTTAGTGCCTGTAACTGGATTGGTGCCTGTCACCGGGTTGGTGCCGGTTATCGGGTTGGTGCTGGTAATCGTCGTGTCCGGTGGGGCGACGGTAGGTGCAGGCGGCTGGGTCGGGATCGGGGCACTGGTCGGGGTAGGAGTGATGGACAGGTTAATCTGGTTCTTGTGCTGTTCCTTCAGCTTCGCCAGCCAATTGTCGAACACCTTGCCCTTCAGGCTACTGAGTTGGTCGCCGCTGACCGCACGATGGTCGTCGCGCTCGGAGATGAAGGCGAGGTGCCAACCGGCATCGTCGTTGAAGGGGCCGACCACGCTGCCAACCTTGGCCGTGTCGGTGAACACCGCCGCATCGAACTTGGCACTCTGCATCCCCGCCGGTAGGAAGCCCATGTCCCCACCCTTGTCCTTGGTGGCAGTGTCGGTGGACTTCGACTTGGCTACATCTTGGAAGCCGGTGCCTTGGTCCAGCAACGCCTTCGCCGCCTTGGCATCGTCTTCGTTAGCTGCCAGTATCTGGTAGAGGTGCAGTTGCAGAGTGGTGGTCGGAATGTCGGCTTGCAGCTTCTCGGTAATCTTGTCGCGCAAGTAGTTGGGCTTGGCAATCAGGTTGACGTAATCGTCGCGGCTGAGGCCGGGGCAGGCCAACTGGCAGTAGCGGGTGCTAGTGTCCGGCTTGTCGCTGGCGATTTCCTTAATCAGGGTATCGTATTCCACCACTGCGGTGGCCGATGCGCCGGGCACTGGTATCGGGGTGGGGGTGATGGTCGGGGTTTGGGTTTCGGTCGGCGTGGTGGTAGGCGTGTTGGTAGGGCCGCCCGGCGTGTTGGTGGGGGCGAGGGTCGGGGTAGTGGTGGCGGTGGGGGTAATCACCGGGGTGGCGGTAGGGGGCGTGCCGGTCGGTGTGACTGTCGGTGTCACAACTGCGGTGGCGGTCGGGGTGGGCTGCTGCGCGGGCGGCTCCTGCTTCTTCACTGCCGCCTTGACCGCCTCAGTCTCGTCGTAGGCCACCCCCGCATCGCTGGCGTGATGAATAATGAGGGTATTATCCACCAATGCGTTGAGGGTGTCGCCATCGAGCGGCTGGTCGGAGACCGTCTTCATCTGGTTGAGCAGGTCAGTATACTGGGGAGATTGGCGGAAGTCGGTGGCCTGCTTCCCGCTCTGGCTTTGCTGATACTGCTGATAGAGGGCATC
>JBBSEE010000589.1:0-2546 GCA_038239995.1 Chloroflexia bacterium
ATGCCTCATGCCTCATCCCTTTCTTTGACATTACCCCCCAGATTTGGTACGATTGTTATGCAAAGATGGGGAAAGGAATACAGCCATGCCTAGCATCAAGAACATCCTCGTCAACCCGCAAATCAGCCTCATCAGCGATGAGGCGAACGGCGAACAGCGGCGGGCGGTGATGCGGACCACCGGCCTGATGTGCAGCAGCCTTTGAGTGGCGCGGGTGCATCGCGCTCTGGAGGAGCTGCAAGGAGTTAGCGCGGTAGAGTTCATCACTGAACCAGACCGCTACGTGGTGGATTATGACCCCACGCAGGTTGGCTATGCCGACTTCGCGCGGACATTCCACAAGGAAATCGTGGGCCGCGCCTTTCGCGGGATGCTCGGCAAGCTGAGTAATCCCGACACCAGCACCTAATCATTATCTTTACATAGGGGGCAGATACTAAAGCAATGGCATACCAACCGAAGAACGTGATTGTATATACCACTAGCTGGTGTGGCGACGGGCTACGCACCATGCGCTTCCTCGACTTGCACGAGATTAAGTATGAGATGGTGGACATTGACCAAGATGAGGATGCTGAGGAACTGGTACTGCGAGTCAATCGCGGGATGCGCTCTGTGCCCACCGTCGCGCTGGACGACCACTATCTGACCGAGCCGAGCAACCGCGAACTGCGCGAGGCGTTCGGTATCGCATAATTGCAGAATAGCCAGCCGATACTAAGCCCACAGCTGGGGTTTGGGGGCAACCGCCGACCAGCTACTAACCTGAGCCGCCCAGCGGGGGTTTGGGGGAGGAAGGCTGAAACGCATTGTGGCTAAAGGTTGCATATCAGCCAAACAAGCAATTCGAGATTTCTCCCCCAACCCCCGCTGGGGGCTTTTTGTTAGAGTAGGTAGCAACCTTGCAAGCAGTTCAAGATTTCCCCAACCCCGGCTAGGGGCTTTTTGTTTGGGGGCTTTTTTTATCCCCTCGCCTTATTTGCATCTCCCCTTACAAAGTGGTATATTGCGGATACTGTATTGATGCTACGTCACATACCGTGGGGCGAGGAGTAGGTCAGTGTCTGAGAAGTTGAGTTTCATCGTGGGCAAGGTGGCCCTGCACGACGGCAACGATGCCGCAGGTAGCGATGTACATCTGGTGCAGCACGGGCAGCAGGGCTTCAGCCGCTTGCCCAAGCTGATGCACGTGCAGGTGGGCGAACATGGCTTCTTCACCCTCAAGTCGGTGCAGGCGGGCGAGTATTACCTACTCATCACCAAGCCGGGCTATCAGTGGTCATGGGTGGCGGTCAGCGTCCCCGCCAATGGCCTCAGCCTCGACCAGCCGCTCATGCTCGGCCCTATCTTGCTCACCGACACCATTCAGCGGATGGCGGTGGCGGGCGACTTCTGCGACTGGGATAAGGGGCGGGCGGTGGCAATGCCAGAGCGCGAAGGGGTGTTCCGCGCCAAGTGGCCTGCTGAGTACACTAACCGCTACAAGTTCATCGTAGATGATGAACAGGTCTGGTATCCCGACCCCGCCCAGCAGTACGAATGGGACGGCTGGGGCTACTACAACTCGGTGCAGCAGCCGCAGGCCGGTATCCTCAGCTTCGAGTTCGAGCCCGACAGCGCGGCGGCGCATAGTACCTTCCGTCGCCTTGAGCGATTGGGCAGCGGGCATCGCGGCGGGCGGGTGTTCATCGAGCGCATCAACTATGCCCTGCGCGTCTTCTACGACCCCGCCCCTAGCAGCATCGGCTTCCGCAAGCTCTATCTGCGCCGCGATGGGGCCAAAGGGCCGGTGCTGCTCTCGCTCGGCCCCAGCGGGCTGTACGAGGTGATTGTGCCGGTGCGCGGCGAGTATGACCTCACCTTCGCCATCGAAAACGAGGAGGGCAAGGTTGACCATGGCGACGGCGCGGGCTGGAAGGTGAATATCGCGCGGCCCAAGTAAGGGGGAGGAATAGGGAATGGCCTTGACCAAGCTACAACAAGACCTGTTCGATTACATCGCCGGTACGCTGGAAGACCAGCGCGATGCTTACGACTTCTTCATCGCCCGCGTCGAGGGTGGCCGCATGGTGATGAGCTTGCCCGGCCAGTCGGGGCGACGGGTGGAAGACCGCGCCATCAACCCCGCCGACATCGCCGCGCTGGAGCAGGCTGGACTCGTCACCCTCGCCCGCATCCGCCAGCAAGTGGATATTCGCATCACCGAGGAAGGCAAGCGGCACTATCGTCAAGAACACCACCGCTAGGGGATTTTAGATTTTGGATTTACGCTAACCCGCTGGGTGAGTCACCTGCCCCTAAATAAGTGTTGATGTGTTTCGAGTGGGCGAGCGCAGCCCGCCCCTACGCCTCTACAATCCAAAATCCAAAATCCAAAATCCAAAATCGTAAAGAGGAAAGGACAACATGACCGATATTATTCACCAACCGCGCTTCGGGCGCGGTCTCCCTTGTTTTATCGCACTCATCTTGGTAGCTGGCCTGCTGGCTGCCTGCGGGGATAACAGCACCCCGCTACCACTTGCCACCGCGACCGCCGTCGTCAC
>JBBSEE010000590.1:0-2546 GCA_038239995.1 Chloroflexia bacterium
AGCACGCAGCAGGCCAGCAGCACGCTGCGCCCGATGCCGTAGGCGCAATGGATGTACACCTTGCCGCCGTCGACGAGTTGCTGGTTCACCCACGCCACGCCATCCTCTAGCATCTGCTGTGACACCGCCCGCGCGTCTACGGTGGGCAGGTGCAGCAAGGTGATGCCGTGTTCGCGCAGCACCTGCTCGTCATCCTTATCCTCTAGGCGCACGTCCACGATGTGGGTAATGCCAAACTTGTTCGCCATATGCTCGGCTGCGGCGATAGGAAAGCGACCTCCCACCGCCAGATGGGGGGTAATCCAACTGAAGTTGATGGGGATGCCGCTAATCTTACCGGCGCGGGCGGCAATCATGGCGTAGACGCGGCGGTAAGCCATATGCGGCAGGTCGAGCAGAAAGGGTCGCTTGCGGAGGCGGCCAACCTCGTGGTGGGGCGGGGTTTCAGGGTCCAATTTGGTCTCCTTGCCAATGCTAATTATTATCCGATGGTATCTGAATTATACCAACTGGAACAACGAAGGGGCAAGCATTTCGGTTATAATGGGGGCATGGACAAGCCGATGGAGATTGGCATTGATGCTAGCCGCCTCGCGGTGGGGCAGCGCACCGGCACCGAGAACTACGCCTATCAGGTGATACGCGGGCTATTCCGCGCCGACCGCACTAATCGCTACACCCTCTACTTCAACCGTCCACCGGCAGCCGGGGTGTTCGACAGCCTGCCACCACGCTGGAAGCTGCGGCCCATCCCCTTCCCCCGCCTGTGGACGCATCTTCGCCTCAGCGTGGAGATGCTGCTGCACCGCCCCCGCCTGCTATTCGTCCCCGCCCACGTGGTGCCCCTGATACACCCGCGCACGGTGGTGACGATACATGACCTCGGCTACCTGTTCTACCCCGAAGCGCATGGGCGGTTCAGCGGCTGGTATTTGCGGGCCAGCACCCGGTGGAGTGCCCGCCAAGCGCGACTAGTCATCGCCGTGTCCGAGGCGACCGCGCGGGATGTGGTCAAATATGGGGGGGTGAAGCGCGACAAGGTGCGGGTGGTGCATCATGGCTACGACCCCCGCTTCCAGCCGATTACCGATGCCGCGCCGATTGCCGCCGCCAAGCAACGCATCGGGCTACTTGCCGGTGAGCAATATGTGCTGTACGTAGGCACGCTACAGCCGCGCAAGAACCTACGCCGCTTGATTGAGGCGTGGTCACAGCTAGGCGAACTGGCAGACGGCTACAAGCTGGTGCTGGGCGGCAAGCCGGGCTGGATGTACGCGGACATCTACGCGCAGGTACGCAAGCTGGGACTAGAGAGCCGCGTCCTCTTCCCCGGCTACCTGCGCGACGAGGACTTGCCTGCGCTGTACAGCGGAGCGAGCCTGTTCGCGCTGGTGTCGCTGTACGAGGGGTTCGGCTTGCCCGCGCTGGAGGCAATGGCCTGCGGTACGCCGGTATTGGCCGCCAATAGCACCAGCCTGCCAGAGATTGTCGGCGATGCGGGCATCTACTGCGACCCAGAGAATGTGAGCAGCATCGCGGCTGGTCTAAAGCAAGGGCTGACCGACGCGGGGTTGCGCCAGCGGCTGCGTGTCGCTGGGCCACAACAAGCCGCCAAGTTTAGCTGGCAACGTTGCGCCGAACAGACGCTGGCGGTGCTGCTGGAAGCTAGTAGTAACTAACATCAAAAAGCCCCCAGCGGGGGTGGGGGGAGAAATCTTGAACTGCTTGCTAGGTTGACAAGCAACTGTTCAGCCACAATGCGCGTCGGCTTTCCTCCCCCAAACCCCCGCTGGGGGCTTAGGTTGGTTGCGCGTTGGCTTTCCTCCCCCAAACCCCCGCTGGGGGCTTAGGTTGGTTGCGCTTCAACGTCCCCTCCCTACCTCTGCGGGGGCTTGAAAACTGTGATGCTTTATACCCTAGCTAGAGAGGCAAAATTGCGACTTGAGAGCGACAAGAGCAGAATGCGGCGGGCGGAGCGGCAGAGCAATCGGCTGACCAGCCACCTCGCGCTGGGGGCGGTCACGGTATTGGGCGTGAACCTGACTATGGCCCTCGCCCCCAACTATCCCCCGTTCCGTGCCCTGACGATTGGGTTCGGCTACGTGTCGCTGGGGCTGGCGGCGATTAGCCTGCTGATTGGCCCGCTGAAGCTGTGGCAGCAGCGGCGGGTGCCAGTCAACCTCTACCTGCGCCGCGATGTGGGCATTTGGGCGGCGACTACCGGCCTGCTGCACACTCTGTTCGCGCTCGGCTGGAGGCTGGATGGCAATATGCTGCGCTATTTCTTTGGGCAGCTAACTTGGTTCGGCGCGGCTAACTATGCGGGGCTGGTCGGTACCCTGTTGCTGCTACTCCTGCTACTGCTCTCCAACGATGTGACCCTGCGGCGGCTACGCGGCCCGCGCTGGAAGCTACTTCAGCGGTTCAACTATCTGCTGTTCGCCGCCGCGGTGGCCCACACCTTCGGCTACCAACTGTTCAGCGAACGCGGGCAAGTTTGGGCCGCGCTGCTTACCCTTACCACCTTGCTGGTGCTAGTCGCGCAA
>JBBSEE010000591.1:0-2538 GCA_038239995.1 Chloroflexia bacterium
CGCTCGCCCAGCTTCGCATTACGGGCCGCACACTGAAGGCGGATGCCGTCAACCTGCTGGGGGTTGACACCACCCCCCACCAGACCCCTAGCGGCGCACCGTTGAAGGTAGGGGAGCGGCAAGTCGCCCCCCGCCCCGTAGCTGGCCCTGATGTCAATGTTGCGGGCACCGCCGTCTCGGTGGAAGCCTACAGCGACGCTAAGGCCAAGTAGTCCCCTCCCTCGTGTACCCCCTCTATACCCCCACCCAACAAAGTAACTGAAAGGAAGTTCAACCAATTATGCCTAACCCTCGTTCTGCCCCTAGCTTCGTCCAACTGGGCTACAACGCCTTCACCTTCCTGTGCGACAGCACTATCGTGTTCGACCAGACTAAGCCGCAAAGCTCCGCACAGGTCGGCCTCGCCGTCACCATGAAGTCCACTGATACCGTTGGTCTGCCCGCCACCACTACGGTGGCCCCGATTATCGGCCAACTGCTCTCGGTCGAGAGTGGTCAAGGCAGCAAAGTCGGCGCGGTACAGACGCGCGGCACTGTTACCTTCTTCTACGACGACGGTCTCGGCCATGCCAACGCTGCCCCTGCTGTGGGCGACCGCGTCAACTGCGACGAGTTCGGCCAAGTCAAGACCGCCGCCGTGCTGGCTGCTGGTGCCGCCGCGAAGACGGTCGGTGTCGCTATCGTGATTGACGTCAACACTACCACCAAGACCGCGATTGTAGACCTCGGCTAATACCCTATCCCCCTGACCAACCCCCGCTTCACCCTACCACCCCCGCAGTACCCTCCACCACGAAAGGAATCAACCACTACTATGCCTACGACTATCACTAATGCCGCGCTCGAAGGTCAGGACGGCGTGTTCGCCACCGCCGAGCGTGCCATCAGCTTCTACCGCGAAACCCGCGCCCGCAAGCTGACCGTCACTCGGATGCTCAACCAACTCATCAAGGCGGAAGACCGCACCTTCGGCGGTCGCACCCTAGACGGCTTTGAAGAGATGTGCCGCCGCGCCGACATCCGCATCGCTTCCGACCGCGAGAATGGGGTCTTCAGTGACCCCGTGACCCGCTTCTTCGGTGACGGCCTCGCCGACCGCGTGGTTTCCGCAGACACCTTCGTCTACGCGCCCGCCCTGTTCCCCGAATACATCGAACGTCAAATCCGCGCCGCGCAGTTGCAGGAAGACCAACTGGCCGCGATTGTGGGCGAGACGATTGACTACGAGGGCAGCGGCTATCGCCAGATAACTCTGGAAGAGACCACCGCGGGCAGCGGCACGAACGCCGCCCTGCGCCGCCTAAGCCGCACCGTGCAGGGTACGGAACTGCCGGTACTGGGCCTGAAGCTGGCCGAGCGTGAAGTGCGTGGCTACAAGTACGGCGCACAGATGCCGGTTAGCTACGAGTTCTTCCGCGAGTCCAAGATGGGGGTCGAGGCACTGGGTAAGAAAATCCAGCAAATCGCCATCCAAGCCCGCCGCGACCGTACTTCCGACCTGATGGACGTTGCCGTTAACGGTGACGGCTCTACTGCCGGTGCCTGCCGCAACTACAACCTGACCGCACTGGACGCGGCCGCCGTCGCTGGCGGCCCCATGACCTACAAGGCGTTCATGAACCTCGTGCTGTCCTTCAACTGGTATCAAGACGAGCAGTACCAGCTTGATACCATTGTAGGCAACCAAGCCTCGATGCTGGCCTTCGTGACCATGACGGGTGTGCCGAACATCAGCCCGTTTGCGCTGCTCTCCCTGATTCAGGGTGGGACGCAGACGGTGAACCTCAAGTTCCCCGATAACTTCATCCGTGCGGTCAACCTCGTGGTCGTTAGCGACGCGCCCGCACTTACCCTCATCTGCCTTGACCGCAAGCAGGCCCTCGTCGAAGGTATCCAAGCGGGCAGCCAGATTGTGGAGCAGGACAAGATTATTAACAAGCAGATTCAGCTAACCACCATGAGCGAGACAATTGCCCATGCGGTCGCTATCCCTAACGCCCGCGCCACGGTCAACCTCAACGCCTAGTCCCATTACCTCTCCACGCTCCCTGCTAATATAGGGGGCGTGGGGAGACACACAACCCACATCTGAAGGAGATATCCAAACATGGAAGATTACCCAGTCCCTAGCCACGAGTCGAACGTCAAGCCCGCCGACATTGTGGCCTTCGAGCAAGACGGTCTCCGCTACTTCCCCTACCCCCATCCTTCCGCCCGCAGCGGCAAGAAGCTGGTATGGGTGAAGCTAACCGAGAAGTGGCAAGCGGGTATCGTGACCGGCTACGACGTACTGGATGCAGACCCTGAGCGGGAGGTGGCTATCACTCAACGCTGCGTGGTCGAAGTGGACAGCGCGATGCAGCGCATTGTGGAACGTATCCGCGACGGCGTACTGGAAGTGACCGACGGCCCGAAGGTGGCTGGCGGCGCGAAGTCCAAGCCCGCTGATGCGCCCGCCGCTTCGTCCAGCGACGCGGGCAAGTGACGTTAATCCCCTCTCTAGTCATTGCCCCCGCTTTACCACTCCCAGTACCCTTC
>JBBSEE010000592.1:0-2535 GCA_038239995.1 Chloroflexia bacterium
ATTGGCCTCGCCGCTGGCTTGCTGATTAGCGGCTATCAGCGCAACGCCCAAGTGCGCGACCTGCACTCGCAAGCGGTGCTGGACCGCCAGTTCATCTCCAATCAGGCTCTCACTAACTTGCGGCAGAAGGTAGGGGCCAGCGGGGTGCAGACTAGCACTGCCCAACTGGACAAGAAGTTGCGGAGCGCGGCCAGCCTTGCCGGGGTGCGGATTATGTTGATTGGCCCCGACAACAAGGTGCTGGAAGATAGTGCCGACGACCCCCTCAACTTGGAGGGCAAACAGTTCGTGCCGCAGCCCCGCAGTGTCCTCCCCCCCTCCCTCGTCCCCCGCCTGCGCCAGTTGGATGATACCAGTATCGCGGGCGACACCGGCGATGGCAACTATCTGTATGTCGCTGCCGAGTTCGCCCCCCCGGTGTCCAGCAAGCTACGCTACCTCGTGGTGATGGCCCGCCCCGCCAACGCATGGGCGGAGTTGCTGCTGCCCCTGTTCGTGGTGGGGGTGATTGCCCTGTTGCTCTCCCTGCTGATTGCGTGGCTATTGGGCCGCAACATCACCCGCCCCATCATCCAGATGTCCGCCGCCGCCAACCAGATTGCGCGGGGCGACTATACGCAGCGCATCGGGGTGCAAGGCGAGGACGAGGTGGCCGCCTTGGCCCGCGACTTCAACACCATGGCCCGCGAGGTGCAGCGCACTCAAGAGGCGCAGCGCGACTTCCTTGCCAACATCTCCCACGACTTGCGAACCCCGCTTACCTCGATACAGGGCTTCTCTCAAGCAATCATGGACGGCACCCTGCCCGATGTCAAGAGCCAGCAGGGGGCAGCACGGGTGATTAACGATGAGTCGCTTCGCATGGGTCGGTTGGTTAGTGCCCTGCTGGAACTGTCGCGCTTGCAGAGCGGGCAGCTACAGATGAACCCCCAACCGCTGGACCTCGGCGAACTGCTGCAAGCGACGGTCAACAGCCTCGAACCGCAAGCTGCCACCCGCGATGTCAGCCTCGGCGCACGCGGTTTGAGCGGCCTGCCCTACGTGCGCGGCGATGCCGACCGCCTGCGCCAAGTGTTTACTAACATGGTGGACAATGCCATCAAGCACACCCCCGCCGGTGGCTGGGTGCAGGTGGAGGCTAGCCAATCCGCGCCCCTGAACGGCAGCCACAGCGGGGCGGTCACAGTCACGGTGGCAGATAGCGGTGAGGGTATCCCCGCCGCCGACCTGCCCCACATCTTCGAGCGGTTCTATCAAGTGGAGAAGTCGCGCTCCAGCGAGGGGCGGGGGCTGGGCCTCGGTTTGGCAATCAGCAAGGAGATTATCGAGGCGCATCAGGGTCGCATCGGGGTGCAGAGCGAGCCGGGCAAGGGCACCGTGTTCACCGTCACCCTGCCCACCAATGCGCCGCTGGCCGCGGTCAACACCCTGCAACTGCGCCCTGCCCCCGCCCGTCGCCCCGCCCGCTAATCCCCCACATTTTACACGGATTTTGCAATTCCCTAACCTGCGTTACACAAACTGCCCCTATAATTAGGGGCAGTCGAGCATATTCAGCGGCGCACATTTGCCCCAGCATCAACCCCGCCGCCTTAGATTTCATTCGTCCCAGCCCCCATCCAAAATCTAAAACCTAAAATCCAAAATCAAGAAACCGGAGGTTCACCGTGAACGCAAGCAGCAGCCAAAACCGCATCATGCTCATCATCGGCATCGTGGCAATCATCATCGGCCTCGGTGTCGGGCTGATCTGGGTGGGGGCGGGCAATCCCGCGCCCACTGCTAACACCAGCAGCCAGACCACCGCCCCGGCAGCGGGCGGCAACCAAGCCCCACCGTCGGGCAATAGCGGCACGACCGATAACAGCAGCAACAGCAGCAACAGCAACAGCAGCAACAGCAGCGATAGCAACATCGCGCCCAGCGACAACCCCTCGGCTAACACTGGCGAGGCTGCCCCCAACGCGGGCAAGAGTCCCACCGATACGCCGAACGGCGACAGCAGCACGGGCAGCAGCAACAGCAGCCAGCCTAGCAACCCTGCACCGTCTAGCAACCCCACGCCGTCCGGCAGCAACCCGACCAGTAGCAACCCGCCCACATCGAGCAACAACCCACCTACCAGCCCTGCGACCAACCCCACCCCAACGGCGGGCAAGGGCAAAGCCAAGCCCAACGCCACCAAAGTGGCAGGCAAGGGCAACGCAGGCGCAGGGGGGGCGACCAACAATGGCATGATTCCGGTCAGCGGGGTAGTTGACCATGTGGACACCGCCAACAATGCGGTGGTGCTAGACACCAACCTCGGTACTGTCACCGCCACCCTCAAGTCGGGGGCGACCATCGTGCGTAACCCCATTCCCGGCGATGATGCCAACGTCAAGCTGGGGCAGATTAGCCTCAGCGATGTGCTGGTGGGCAGCTACGCCACGGTGGCGGTCAGCCGCGACCAAATCCCGCAGCTAGGCCAGCAGATGAACGGGGGCAAGGGGGCGGCCAAGAGCGGCACTCCCACCAGCGGCGGCCCCACCCCTA
>JBBSEE010000593.1:0-2532 GCA_038239995.1 Chloroflexia bacterium
CCACCAGCCCCACCGCCATCAGCAGGGCAAGGCAGAGCATCGTCATCTCGCCGAAGCGGGCGGGGTCGCGCGACACTTTGATGAAGGGCAGATAGTAGAGCAGGGCGTAAGGCATCAGCATATTGCCACCAAAGGCGGTGAAGGTGTCGCGGCCATTGATGTGCAGAATCGGGCCGAAAGAGATAAGCCAGAACACGACTAGATTGACCAGCAGCACCTTAGTTTGCAGCCACCGCCAGCCCCACACCATACCGACCAGCGCAAGGATAACTACGATATAGCTGGGGCTGACCGCGCCGCTAAGGGGATAGGTCTTGGTGTAGGGGGCAAGCTGGGAGCCAGCGGTGAGGCCACCCCACAGCAGGTTGGGGCGGTTGGGCACCAGCCACTCCAGTAGGTCGGCGGAATGATAGACGGTTTCGCTCAGTTTGGGGGCGATGTTCGCCTCGGCGTTTAGCTCCGCCCACATGGGGACAAGCAAGGGGAGCAGTAGCACGATGGCTAGCCCGCCTGCCGCCGCCACTCGCAAGGCCGACGGCAGCCACCCCCGCCACCCCCGCGCGATGAGTTCGAGCAGCAGCCAAATAGCGATGAACATCCCGATGTACACTACCTGCTGCAACTCGGTGAGAAACTGAGCCACCGCGCATAGCCCCGCGAACCCGGCATCGCGCCAGCTACGCCGCCCATACGCGCGGTAGGCAAAGTATAGGGTGAACGGCACCCACTCGCTGTTCAGGTGATTGGTCTGCCCCGCGGTCAGATACTGCGCCCGCCACGCGCTGGCAAAGGTGAACGCGAACCCCGCCAGCCACGCCGCCGCCTCCGTGACGAGGTTTGAGGTTTGAGGTTTGAGGTTTGAAGCGAGGTTTGAGGTTTGAGGTTTGAGGTTTGAGTTTGGGGTAACAACTGTAGGGGCGTGATTTATCCCGCCCTGCTGACCTATGCTTAGGTTTGAGGTTTGAGGTTTGAGGTTTGAGTTGGCGATGTCTTCCGTAGGGGCGGACGATAGCTCGCCCGGCTGATTATCGGTATGGTGCGAACTAAAATCCCAAATCCCAAATCTAAAATCCAAAATCAGCAGTCTCGCCAGCAGGTAGGTGGCCCAGACGGTGAGCAGATAGGAGAGTAGCAGCACCATGTTTTCGGCGAACAGCGGGCTGATGATTTGGAAGGGGATGCTGATTAGGCCGTTGAAGAATTGCAGGTCGTGGTAGAGCAGGCTAGTGTTGGTGTTGTAGAATATCCAGTTGGTGTAGAAGGTATTGGTGTGCAGGTCGAGCAGGGAGAAGCGCGTCCACCAGAAGTTCCAATACTGATGCCAGCCGTCAATCGCCCCACCCGCCACCGCGTCGGTCAGGTGGAGGATGACGGGGCGGGTGTAGATGAGGGTGGGGACGATATAGAGCAGCAGGGCTATTAGCGGCGCACGCCGTAGCAGTCTATCTTTCATCGCTATCTTTCACTCAGTTTCGTTCAGCATTGATGATGTCAGCCGGGCGGGATAAATCACGCCCCTACACAGAGGGTCACTGGCGCGAACCCGCCCAGCAACCGCTATGTCAGCAGGGCGTGATAAATCACGCCCCTACAGAGAGTACCTAACTCAAACCTCAAACCTCAAACCTCAAACCTCAAACCTCATCAGCGCAAGATGATATTGCCATACCCGACCGTGAACAGCCGCGCGTCGTTGCCCGCGCCACTGGCTTGCGGGCTACTCGGCGGGGTGGTGCAACGCAGTAGTACCTCGCTGCGCCCTGCCGCCACATCGAGCGGCACGCTGAAGCTCTGCTCCGCCATCATCACGTTCAGGGTTGTAAGTAGCGTGCCATTATAGTACACCTCCACCGTGCGCGGCTGGGCATAGGCGAAGACGCGGAAGGTGAGGGTGTGATGCCCGCCCCCGCCGAAGTCGAGGATGGTGAGGCCCGCCTCGCGGTTGAGGTCGTCGCCGCTGACCCAGCGATGCCCGCTGCTATCGTCCGGCTCATACTTGTACCAACCCGCGCCGAGGGCCAGCAGCGGGTCGCGGGGCGGGTTGGTGGTCGTGGTCAGGACTTGGTATACATCCATGACCGTGTCGCTATACATCGGTGTGGCGTTCGCCCCCCAAATCGTGTTGATGAGGCTGCGGGTGGAGTCGAGGTCCTTGCCCTCCTCTTGCTTGAGCAGAGCCAGATAGCGCACATTCGCCCAGCGCAGCACGTCGAGGCCCACCGTCGCGCTAATCGGCGGCACAATGTCGGGGTCGCTGCTGATGCGTTGCGCCCAGAACCAGTTTAGCACCGGCGTATACTCCACGAAGGGGTGGGGCAGCTTACGGGCAAGGTCGCCGCCGAACAGATACTTGTGGTGAACCGCTTGGTAGGCGAACCACCTATCCTCGTCCCCGCTCTTGTAGATGGGCATCTCCAGCACTGCGTATCGCCCCGCGTCCTTGCCTAGCTGCTGGTAGAAGGCGGGGGTCTGCACGGGGGTAATCGGCGGCGTGACCGTGATGAACTCCACCGCCGCCAGCACGAAGGCGAC
>JBBSEE010000594.1:0-2528 GCA_038239995.1 Chloroflexia bacterium
ATATCTCCTGCCCCAACGTGGCTAACGGCAGCATTCCCTTCGGCAGCGACCCCCGTAGCGCGGCAGAGGTGACGGCGGCAGTGTGCGCGGCCACCTCGCTCCCCGTCATCGTCAAGCTATCCCCCAACGTGAGCGACATTGCCGCGATTGCCCTAGCAGTAGAGGGGGCGGGTGCGGACGCGGTGTCGCTGATTAACACCCTGCTGGGGATGGCGATTGACCTCGGCAGCCGCCAACCCACGCTGGGGGCGAAGATGGGCGGCCTGAGTGGCCCCGCGATTAAGCCGATTGCCCTCCGCATGGTCTGGCAGGTGGCCCAAGCGGTGAGCATCCCGGTGATAGGTATTGGTGGCATCGCCTCCCCCGCCGACGCGATTGAGTTCCTGATGGCGGGGGCGACCGCGGTGCAGGTGGGCAGCGCGACCTTCACCAACCCTCGCGCCGCCCTCGATGTGCTGGATGGCCTGTCCGCATGGCTGCACGCCGAGGGGCTGGGCGATGTGCATGATATTATCGGGGCGGCGTTGCCGGGGGCAGTAGCGAGTGATGAGTAAGGTTTGAGGTTTGAGGTTTGAGGTTTGAGGTTTGAGGTTTGAGTATAGGTAGGAGTTACGCAGTTGGAGGTGGAATTATGCCGGTTGATGTAGGGGCGAATCGCATCCGCCCGCGTGATGTAGGAGCGGACGGCGGCCCGCCCTGGGTGATGAATAACGCACCAGCGGGGAAGCGCATCATCTGCGCTCTTTTTTGCCCCCAAAATGGGCGGGTTTTCCGCTCCCCACTCCCAACCTTTTGCCCCGCTCGTTGGTACTAACCTTAGCCTACCCCTGTTTGGCGATAGGCTGGACCGGTACGCCCCCGCGCAACGCGGCTATTCGTGGAGCTACCAACACTATCCGCAGGCGCGAAAACGGCGCGGCTAGTGGGTAGTTGGAGCTTAACTTGACATATGTGATGGCAGCGACTATAATCGGCCTGAGATTATTGCGGGGCAACCGTAGCCCTGCTATGCCTTTCGCACTTATCCGCAGCGGGGTTTGGGCTGCTTCATTGGTAGTGTTTCGTCAGGGGAGAGGAGTTTTAAGCTAATGGCAAGACCTTGGGCTAACGTACTAGGGATGTTCAGCCGCGACCTCGGCATTGACTTGGGGACGGCGAATACGCTGGTACACGTGCGTGGTAAGGGGGTGGTCATCTCCGAACCATCAGTGGTGGCAATTGACCGTAAGACCCGCGCCCGCATCGCCGTGGGCGCAGAAGCGAAGGCGATGGTGGGCAAGACCCCCGGCAACATCATCGCCATTCGTCCGATGAAAGACGGGGTCATCGCCGATTTCGATATTGTCGAGATGATGCTCAAATACTTCATCGAGAAGGTCAGTCGCGGGATGTTGAACGGCGCACCGATGGTGGTGGTCGGCATCCCCAGCGGCGTGACCGAGGTAGAGAAGCGGGCCGCCCACGATGCGGCCATCAATGCGGGGGCGCGGGCCGCCTTCCCCATCGAGGAGCCAATGGCGGCGGCGATTGGCGCAGGCCTACCCGTCACCGAGTCGGTGGGCAGCATGGTGGTAGACATCGGGGGCGGCACCACGGAGGTGGCGATTATCTCCCTCGGCGGCATCGTGGTCAACCACAGCGTGCGGACCGCGGGCGACGAGATTGACGAGGCGGTGATGCAGTACGCCCGCCGCGAACACAACCTGCTGATTGGCGAACGCATGGCCGAAGCGGCCAAGATTGCCGCCGGTTCCGCCGCCCCGCTGGAGGAGGAGTTGCGCGTGGTGTTGCGCGGGCGCGACCTGCTCACCGGCCTACCCAAATCGGTGGAGGTCAGCAGCGTGGAGTTGCGCGAGGCGATTAGCGGGCCGGTCAACAGCATCATCGAGGTGGTGAAGATGTCGCTGGAAGAGACCCCCCCCGAACTGGTCGCCGACATCATGGAGAACGGCATCACCCTTGCAGGCGGCGGCGCGTTGCTGAAGGGGCTAGACCGTCGCCTCGCGCAGGAGACCCGAATGCCCGTCTACGTAGCCGAAGACCCACTCAGTTGTGTGGTGCGCGGCACGGGACGGATTGTAGAGAACCTGCGCGATTACGAGAAGATCCTGCGGGCCACCAGTCAAAGTCGGCGGATTAAGCCCGCCTAGCAGCAAGGGGGGCGGATGGCGGTTCGCTCCTCGTGCATCAGTTTGTAGCAACCATGTTTCACCCACTGAGGAGGGAGAGGGGGAGGCGATACCTTGAGAGCGACGAACGACCGGCCACTCGGCCTGCACCGCACCATAATTATCCTCGTCGTCCTAGTCGGCCTTAGTCTGGGGCTGATGGGCCTGAGCGCAACCAACAAGCTGGATGGGGTGGAGAACTGGCTGAACGGGGCACTCGCGCCGATGCAGCGCGGCTTCAGTGAGGCGGGCCAGAACATCGGCAACTTCCTCTCCGCCATTCGCGACAGCCAGCAACTGAAGGCGGATAACGATGCGCTACGCTTGCAGAACGAGTCGCTGCAAGCGGAAAACGCCAAA
>JBBSEE010000595.1:0-2511 GCA_038239995.1 Chloroflexia bacterium
CAGCAGCCGCTAGCGGGCGACTTGCGGATTATCGTTGCGGTGCTGAACGTGATTACCGACCTTGAGCGCATGGCCGACCACTGCGTGGGCATCGCCAAGATTGCGATTATGATGGGCAATGAGCCGCCCCTGAAGCCATTGATTGACATCCCCCGCATGGCCGAGCAATCCCGTTCGATGCTGCGCCGCGCCATGGATGCGTTCATCGCCCGCGACACCGAAACCGCCAACGCGGTTGCTGCCGAAGACGACATCGTGGACCAACTCTACGACCAAGTGTACCGCGAATTGCTCACCTTCATGCTGAACGATACCCGCACCATTGACCGCGCCACCCACCTGCTCTGGGTGGCCCACAACCTTGAGCGCATCGCCGACCGCGTCACCAACATCTGCGAACGGGTCAACTTCCTCGTCACCGGGCGGATGGAAGAGTACAAGCCGAACCGGAGTTGAGACAAAGAAGCCCCCAGCGGGGGTTTGGGGGAGAAATGGCGAACTGCCCTGTGGCTGATTTGTAGCTTTAGGCATCGGATAATCGCCAGTCAGCCTTTTCGTAAGTCAGCATCTCTCCCCCAACCCCCGCTGGGGGCTTTTTGGTTGATGATGCTTCAGCTTTGTCGCAAGTCAGTATCCACCAATCCCCCGCTGGGGGCTTTTTGGTTGATGATGCTTCGGCTTTGTCGCAAGTCAGCATCTCTCTCCCAACCCCCGCTGGGGGCTTTTCTTATGTCGTATGCTCCCCCAAGACTTTGGGGCTTCACTTTTTTGGTACAATGGACGCGGAGGTGAAGGTGATGCGTAATATCGTGCAATTGGGACTGGGTAAGGTGGGGCAGGAGTTGCTGCGGCAGGTGATGCGGTTGTCTGAGCAGCATCAGGCGAGCGGCCTACGTTATTGTGGGCTAGCCGACAGCAGCGGCCTGCGGTTGCGCCCCCTCGGTTGGCGGGCGGACGAACTGAAGGAGATAGCGCAACTGAAGGGACAGGGTGGCCGGTTGCCCGACCCGCCCATCGCGGCCAGCGACGATTTGCTATCCGCGCTGCAAGCGGCGGGCATCCAGCAGGCGATTATCGTGGACTTGACCGCTACCGCCGCGACCGCTGCCCCGCTGGCTGCCTGTCGCGCCGCTGGGTATGACCTTGTGTTCGCCAACAAAGCCCCGTTCGCGCTCGACTATGCCACCTACGCGCGGCTGGCCCCCACCCTATCGCGCGATGTTGCGCCGAACGGATGGGGTAGAGTGCGACACGAGGCCACTGTCGGCGCAGGCCTGCCAGTGATTAGCACGCTGGAGTCGCTGCTGGCGAGTGGCGACCACGTTATCAGCATCGAAGCAAGTGTCAGCGGCACGTTGGGCTACCTCTGCGCCGCGCTGGATGAGGGCCTCAGCTTCTCCGCCGCCTTGCGCCGCGCCCACGCCCTCGGCTACACCGAACCCGACCCCCGCGACGACCTCAACGGCCTCGATGCCGCCCGCAAGGCTCTGATACTGGGGCGCAGGCTGGGTCTGCAGTTGGAGATGAGCGATATTGCCACCTACAGCCTCATCCCCACTGGGTTGGAGCGGGTGGGGCTGGACGAGTTCTGGACGCGGTTGCCGGAAGCGGATGCGGAGTATGCCGCCCAACTTGCCGCTGCCCACACCCGCAATGGCGTGCTGCGCTACGTTGCCAGCATCAGTAGCGCAACGGTGCAAGTAGGATTGCGCGAGGTGGGGGCGGATACCCCGCTGGGCCGATTGCGCGGTAGCGACAGCATCTTCATCTGGCGCACTGCCCGCTATCACGACCGCCCTCTCGTGGTACAGGGGCCGGGGGCGGGGCCGGAGGTGACGGCGGCGGGGGTGCTGGCCGATATACTCTCCCTCTTACCCCCGCTTGACAAAGGGGAACAGCGGTGCTATTATCCAAATACCGAACAAATCACCAATCCCTAATCTACAGGAAGCGGTTTTGGCCTTGCGCCCGTCACCCCATCTGCGGGGGTGGACGACCGAACAGTTCTGTTCTTGTGGCAGCGGGATGCGCGGAGTAGCACGGCGGATAAGCCGTGTGCAGAGGCTATTCCCAGAAAGGTACAGTCACCATGGCTGGGGTAACTTTTGAACACGTAGTCAAGAAGTACGGCAACAACGTCATCGCGGTCAACGACCTCAACCTCGAAGTCCGCGACCAAGAGTTTCTGGTGCTGGTGGGGCCGTCCGGCTGCGGCAAGACCACCGCGCTGCGGATGATTGCCGGGCTGGAGGAGATTAGCAGCGGCATCCTGCGTATCGGCGACCGCATCGTCAACAACATGGCCCCCAAGGACCGCGATATTGCGATGGTGTTTCAGAGCTACGCACTCTATCCCCATATGACCGTGTTCGACAATATGGCCTTCGGCCTCAAGCTGCGGAAGGTGGCAAGGCCGGAGATACAGCGGCGGGTAGAGGAAGCGGCCAATCAACTCGGCCTCAAGCCCTACCTTGCCCGCAAGCCACGCGAACTATCCGGCGGGCAGCGGCA
>JBBSEE010000596.1:0-2508 GCA_038239995.1 Chloroflexia bacterium
ACGCGATGCTGCGCGGCGAGCTACAGAACTTCTGGGCGGGGCGGGAGGCTCCGGCGGAGGGACGGACTTAGCGAACTACAGACCGGGGATGCTATGTTGCAGGGGTAGGAGCTTACTCATTGACTGCGGCTCAAAGTTAGTAATTAGCACTTCTTGATTCATCACTCGGCTGGAGTCATCCTTCGCCACATTCATGCCGGAGGATGATTGCACTGGGGTGATAAAGTAGGGGGCAAACAGTTGGTGTATTTCTGGCGAGTCGTAAGAGGATAGCACCCACTTGCATCGTGCCGTTCCCAACCGTGCCGCCAACGCCTGATGGTCTTTCCAATCCCGCATATTGTGGGCATAGTTGCACTTGTTGCCGGGATAAGGTGGGTCGAGGTACATCACCGTGCCAACGCGATCATAACGCTCAAGGCAATCGGCCCAATCTAGGTTTTCGATAATCACGGTACGAAGCCGCTCATGGATTGGCTCCAGCCGCTGTCGCAAGCTGTTCAGTGCGCCAATCAGCCGATTACCGTGTCCGCCGTCGCTAATACTGGTCTGGAAGCGCGGATAATTCAACTCACCGCCCCAGCCCGCCATAATTAGATAATAAAAGCGATGAGCGCGTTGTACTTCGGTTAGCTGGCTAGGGTTCAAGGTTGCCAGCCGCTCGAACTCGGTGCGGGAGACCAATTCCCACTCAAAAGTGGAAATTAGCTCCTCAGGCCTTTCCTTGACTACGCGGAAGAAGGTGGTAAGCTCTTCATCGCGGTCATTAAGCACTTCGACGGGTGAAGGTTGCTTGCCAAACAATACCCATGCCGCGCCCGCGAACGGCTCTACATAGCAGGTATGCTCTGGCAGCACATTGATAATCAGCTTACGCAAGCGTGACTTACCTCCTACCCAGCGGAAGGGACTATTGAGCATTGGATAATTGCTCTTGGTTTGCTGCGAAGTCATACTGCTCCTTCCATGCTTTCATCGCCAGTTGCTTCTCTAATAGAGATATTATACCACCTTGCCGATTGCCTGTCAAGCATATAATAACGGAATGAGGCGCATAATGCAAAAGTTCGGTCAGAAGCTACGCACCCTAAGAACGCAGCGTGGACTTAGCATGAAAGAGCTTGCTACCATGCTTGGCTACAGCGCAGTAGGCTATATTAGCGAACTTGAGATGGGAAAAAAGGTTCCAACGATTAAGCTCGTTCTGGGCGTGTCACGCCTATTTAATATAAGCACCGATAAATTGTTGAAGGATGAGCTTGATTTGGATGATGAGATTAAGGAGAGATTAGATGGATAAATTGGATGCGCCTCATCTACCTACGTCAAATGAAGAAGAGCGTCTACGCCTGCTATTGAGTACCTATCAAGATGGCACAGGTATGCTAGTTCTGCCAGATGGGAGCAGCGCACCGGGTTGGCGGGATTTCGAGCGGGCGGTTGCTATAACCTTCAAGGGTAAAGCCCAAGAAAGTAAGGCTATCTTCGATGTACTTGTGCCTGATGCCGAGCGAGTTGGTGTTTACTATGGCATATCTTGCAAGATGCGGCGGGCATTGAATGACCTAACCCGCACTGGTAGGTTGAGCATAGAGCTATCTAACTCGAATAGAAAGTTCTGGCAATACCTTGCCAGCAGCGGTATCAATGACGCGAATTACCGAGACAATCCCGCATCTGTCGGTATAGCATTGGTTGAGCTGGTCGAACAATGGCACCAGCGGGTTAGCCTTGTCCTCGGTGGGAACATAGATTTGTCACGAAGCTCATATCTAGTGCTTTCGTGGAACACGCGCAAACTCTATCAGCTACACCAGCTAGCTGTCGCCCTTCCTAACCCTAGAACGCTGAATTGGAGCTTCCCTACCGCCAACCGTCTGGTTGGCGCAAGCACTAGTTGGTAAGCTCTTTGAGTGGTATGGTGGTTCTGGTGGGCAGCTAAAGTATTATCCGCTGACAGGGTGGGCTATATGGAAGTCTGAACCTTTTATGCTAGAACCTCTAAAGCTAAGGGATGAGGAAGCAGGTATCGCAGCGAAAGCCGCCGCTTATTTCCCAACGCAGTGGAAAGCAGTGCAGGATAGGTTAATTATCGGTTATGAAGAAGCCCCTAGCAACATCAAAGTATGCTAGAGACCACTGCTTATTCAACTGTTTTGGTCAAATGTTGCAACCGCCCGCCCCACGCGACCATCATTCCGCCCAGCCCCACGAGGCGGCGGTTCAGCCAACCGGCTTGACGGCAGCGATGCAGCAGGGCCAGCCGCTCTTGACGATAGTGTTCCAGCTCCTGTTCAATCTCGGCAGTGCGTAGCTCCTGCTCGTACCAGTTCAACATTGCTTTCCCCTTTCTTAGCGGTTATACCCAGCGGGTGCTTGAATGCTGCCCGCGCTCTTCCTCAATCGTGGGGCGACTGTCCACCCCGACGTACCATATGGCTGCGTCCAACGCGACGATGGCGAACAATATCAGTATCAGCAACATCTTGGGCCTCCCTTTCGGTGTGA
>JBBSEE010000597.1:0-2507 GCA_038239995.1 Chloroflexia bacterium
GCAATCAAGCGCAGGTGGTCGGCGGTGGTCAGGGGGGGGTCGTCCAGTTCATCATCCGCCACCATGGTCACATCTTCGGCGGTGGTCAGGGTGGCCTCGCGCACAAACTCCTCCACCGTGACGTTGCCTCTGGCGCGGTCCAGCAAGGCCTGCTGCTCCTCGGTTAGCCGCAGGGTGATGTGTAGTTCACTAATCATCGGCTTGCCTCCTTGCTACTCAGACTAGCTATAAAAGCGGGCGTGATTATTCACGCCCCACGCGGTGTCTTGCTATTGGTACGCCCGGAGGGACTCGAACCCCCGACCCTCTGATCCGAAGTCAGATGCTCTATCCACTGAGCTACGGGCGCAAGGTGAGACTAAAGATTAAAGATGAAAGAAGAGGTTGCCGATTGCGGCTCTTGGGTGCAAGGGTGAACCGCTGCTAAATTATACGCCATTTGGCCGAGCCTGTCAATCTTGACAGCTAGGGCGGAGGGGGGATATAATTGGCCCTACAGGTGAATAGGTCGGGTTGATGGCGATGACGGCAGGGGAGTAGGCAGCGAAGGGTTCGCAGCGAGACCGGTACTACGGTGCAAGCCGGTTGGACACCGCGCCGCTGAAGGGCACTGCCGGAGCCGAAGACCGACCGCCGACGAGGGGGCGGGCGCGGATATTGCGCCCGTCAACTAGGGTGGAACCGCGAGTTGGGCCGATTGCGCCGCTCGTCCCTAGATTTGTTATCGAATCTTGGGGACGGCGGTTTTTGTTGTCCCCCACAGCGGGCGTGCGCCCCACGCCCCTACGTATCAGCAGGCTATGAGGGAAAATAGGAGGACGCAATGGACGAGCAGAGCAGGATTGAGCAGCTTACCCACCCCAACCCCGACGCGCAGCCGACCACCAGCATGGACACGATTATATCGCTGGCAAAGCGGCGCGGGTTCGTGTTCCAGACCGGCGAGATATACGGCGGCTTTGCCAGCACGTGGGACTACGGACCGCTGGGCGCGGAGATGAAGCGCAACATCAAGAACGCATGGTGGCGGTGGATGGTGCAGGAGCGCGACGATGTGGTGGGGATTGACTCGGCGATATTGCAGCACCCCCGCACGTGGGAGGCCAGCGGCCACCTCAGCGCGGGGTTCAGCGACCTGCTGGTGGACTGCCGCACCTGTAAGCTACGCTTTCGCGCCGACCATATCGCCCAGAGCGAGTGTGGGCTGAACGGCAAGGTTCACCCCGGCGAGGACAAGCAGTGTTCGCTGACCGAGCCGCGCCAGTTCAACCTGATGTTCAAGACCCATGTGGGGCCGGTGGAGGAAGACGCGGCGGTGGCCTACCTGCGGCCCGAAACCGCGCAGGGCATCTTCACCAACTTCGTGAACGTGCAGCAGACCACCCGCCGCAAGCTGCCCTTTGGCATCGCCCAGCAGGGCACTAGTTTCCGCAACGAGATTACCCCCGGCAACTTCATCTTCCGCACCCGCGAGTTTGAGCAGATGGAGATGGAGTTCTTCTGCAAGCCGGGCGAGGACGATTATTGGCTGGCCCATTGGACCTTGGCGAGCTTCGATTGGTACGTCGGCCTCGGCCTCACCCCCACGCGGATGCGGCTGCGGGCGCACGACAAGGGTGAACTGGCCCACTACTCCAAGGGTACTTACGATGTCGAGTACCTGTTTCCCATCGGCTGGAGCGAATTGATGGGCATCGCCGACCGTACCGACTTTGACCTGCGTAGCCACCAGACCGCCAGCGGGCGCGACCTCACCTACTTCGATGAGGAGACGAAGGAGCATATCCTCCCCTACGTGGTCGAACCCGCCGCTGGGGTCAACCGCGCGATGCTCGCCTTCCTGATTGACGCTTACGCCGAGGAGCCAGACAAGGATGAGACCCGCGTGGTGCTGCGCCTCCACCCCCGCATCGCCCCCATCAAGGTCGCGGTGCTGCCCCTCAGCAAGAAGGAGACGCTTACCCCCCTTGCCAAGCAGGTGTTCGCCCAAGTGCGCCGCCAGTACATGGCGATGTACGACGAGTCGCAGAGCATCGGCAAGCGTTATCGGCGGCAGGACGAGATTGGCACCCCCCTATGTGTGACGATTGACTTCGACAGCCTCGACGACCACGCGGTGACTATCCGCGAACGCGACAGCATGGCCCAAATCCGCGTGCCGATACCCGACCTGATGCCCGCGCTGGCCGACAAGCTGAAGCTGGATGAATAGGGGGCGGGGCGTGATAAATCACGCCCCTATATCGCCCGCCCAATGTAGGGGCGCAATTCATTGCGCCCGCGTGAACTTGCGAAAACCGCCCGATAATTGTACAATATAGTGTGTGATAATCGGGCCTACCCCCCGGTGCATCGCTAGCAGGTTACTTGACGTAACTAATATTATCCGCCGCTGCGTCAGCGTGGATGCAGCCAGAAGGGAACAACCAGTATGGAAAAGTCCACCTTTACCACCAAGAAGGGTCTGGCTCAGATGCTCAAGGGTGGGGTAATAATGGACGTAGTCA
>JBBSEE010000598.1:0-2502 GCA_038239995.1 Chloroflexia bacterium
CCTATCTGCGCCAGAGCCGTGCGGGGCGGATTATCAACATCAACTCGGTGCTGGGCCACAGCCCTAACCCCGACTTTGCCACCGCCAGCGCGGTCCGGGCCGCCTGTATCGCCTTCAGCCGCAACCTCGCCGCCGAACTCGCCCCCGCTGGTATCCTCGTCAACAGCGTCAATCTCGGCTACGTGGACTCGGCGCAGTGGCAGCGGGCGTGGGCGAAGGCGGGCCAGCCGGGCGATTACGACACATGGCTGGGAAAACTGACTGCGGGCATCCCCCTCGGCAGGCTGGGCCGCGCCGATGAGGTTGCTCCCCTCGTCGCCTTCCTCGCCTCTGACCGTGCCAGCTACATCACCGGCGCATCGTTCGATATTGCGGGTGGACTGTTATGCCAACTAAACTGGAAACCAACTCTGATACCATCAACATTCGCGTGCTACACTTTGCAATGAACCGCGAACTGCTGGGCTGTGCCACGGAGCAGATGCGCCTACCCGCCGGTAGCACCGTCGCCGACGTGTGGATGCAGCTAGTCGCCCGCGCCCCTAAGTTGGCGCAGGGCAGCCGTAGCCAGATGGTAGCGGTCAACAGCCGCTATGCCGACCTCGGTCAAGAGCTTGCCGACGGTGACGAACTCGCCTTCATCCCACCCGTGAGCGGAGGCTAACGATTTTAGATTTTAGATTTTGGATTTTAGATTGCTAGCTTAGGGTCTATAATCCAAAATAGAAGTTACGTTGTTGACGGTCATCCCCCTTAAGGGGGTAGGGGCGGGCCGCCGCCCGCCCTGTTCAACCGCGTAAGCCCTAGCAAAATCCAAAATCTAAAATCCAAAATCTAAAATCATATGGTCTACGTCAAGATAACCGAGCAACCTATCGCTGCCGCCGAGCTAGCCGCTCAGGTGCGGAGCGATGCTGATGGCGCAATCGTCAGCTTCGAGGGGGTGGTGCGCGACCATAACGCGGGCAAAGGGGTCAGCTACCTCGAATACGAAGCCTACGCCGAGATGGCCGAGCGGGAGATGGCCCGCATCGGGGCGGAGGCGATGAGCGAGTATCGGGTCAGCAACGTGGCGATTGTCCATCGTGTGGGTAGGCTGGATATTGGCGAGGTCAGCATCGCAATCGCGGTATCCGCCCCCCACCGCCGCGAAGCCTTCGCCGCCTGCGCTTACGTGATTGATAACGCCAAAGAGCGGGTGCCGATTTGGAAGAAGGAATACTACGCCGACGGCCAACAGTGGCTCGGCTCGCAGACTGAGGACAAGGGCGAACCCGCACTGCCGATATTTGAATAACTAGGTTGAACATCCACTTTTCACCAGAAAGCTGTGACCAACTATGGAGCCAGAGAACCAGAGACGTAGTAGTGCCCAGCCGCTCAACCTGATGCTCAAGCCGGTGCCGCGGGCGACCCAAGCGGGCGAACCCATCAGCCTCGCCCAGCAGGTCAGCTATGACCAGTTTCACCGCGCCATCTCCTATATGCGTATCTCCGTGACCGACAAGTGCAACCTGCGCTGCGTCTATTGTATGCCGGAGGAGGGATTGCCGTGGATAAAGAATCGCGACATCCTCACCTACGACGAGATTGAGCGGCTGGCGCGGGCGTTTGCCCCGCTCGGCTTGCAGAAGGTGCGTATCACAGGCGGCGAACCGTTGGTGCGTCCCCATGTGGATGAGCTAGTGGCGCGGCTGCGGGCAATCGAGGGCATTCGCGACATATCGCTAAGTACCAATGGGGTGCTGCTGGCCGAGCAAGCGGCGGGGTTGGCCCAAGCCGGTTTGAACCGCGTCAACATTAGCCTCGATACCCTGCGCCCCGACCGCTTCCGCGAGATTGCGCGGCGCGATGGGCTGGACAAGGTGATGGCGGGGATAGACGCGGCGATTGCCTACAACTTCCTGCCGATAAAGATAAACGTGGTGGCAATGCGCGGCTTCAACGACGATGAACTGCTCGACCTTGCCCGCCTCAGTGTGGAGCGCGAGGTTCACGTCCGCTTCATCGAAGTCATGCCGGTGGAGGAGAACCTAGAGCTAGAGAAGGAAGCGCACATCTCCGCCGATGAGATACTCTACCGTCTACTCGAAATAGGCGAGTTCCAGCCAGTGGAGGGGCCGACCGGCAATGGCCCCGCCCGCTACTTCCAGCTACCGGGGGCGAAGGGCACGGTAGGGGTGATTAGCCCGATGAGCCACAACTACTGCGACACCTGCAACCGCGTGCGCCTCACCGCCGAGGGCCACCTCCGCCTCTGCCTGTTCGGCGACAACGAAATTGACCTGCGTACCCCCCTGCGGCGGGGTGCAACCCTAGCCGACCTCGGCGACATCTTCACCGCCGCGCTGAAGATTAAGCCGGAACGCCACTACCTCGGCATCGGCAAGACCGCCAGCGCAATGCGAGCCTTCAGTCAGGTGGGGGGTTGATTCACCACATCTTGTGGATAACTCCCTTGCATGAACGCAAGATATGGGATACAATAGATGCACCCGACAG
>JBBSEE010000599.1:0-2486 GCA_038239995.1 Chloroflexia bacterium
AGCGGTGCCCACCTCAACCCCGCGGTAACTATCGCGCTGGCCTCGCGCGGCGATTTCAGTTGGGGCAAGGTCGGTCCCTACATCCTCGCCCAAGTGGTGGGCGCGTTCTGCGGCGCCGGGCTGGTGCTGATTGACATGGGTCCGAAGATTGACGAGGTGGCCCGCACCAACGCGGCCGCTGGCAATATCTCGTTCGATGCCGCCCGCAACGCGCTTGATGGCATCTTCTTCACCCATCCCGCCCTTTCGCAAGGGATGATTGGTGGGTTCGTAGACCAGATTATCGGCACCGCCCTGCTGCTGTTCGGCATCCGCGCGATTACCGATACGCGCAACAGTTCGCCGGTCGGCAACATGGCTCCGCTCATCATCGGTCTGCTCGTGGTCGTCATTGGGCAGAGCTTCGGCGCAGCGGCTGGCTACGCGATTAACCCCGCCCGCGACTTCGGCCCCCGCCTACTCGCGGCGGTTGGTGGCTGGGGTGCAAACCCCTTCACCGACGACAACGGCTACTTCTGGGTGCCTATTGTCGCACCAATAATTGGCGGCATCATCGGCATCTTCGCCTACGACTACGGCATCAAGAGCTACCTGATTGCTAAGGGTGACGCACCGCTCGTAGGTGAGGAGTCAAAGGGCGAAACCGTGCGCGAACGCGAGGTAAAGTAGCACGAACTCCTCCCCCAGCGGGGGAGATGAGGAGGGGGTGAGTGTCGCCCATACACCCACCCCCAACCCCTCCCATCGGGAGGGGAGGCTATTCCCTATCCCAACTGATAGGGGAGTTTATCTCAGAGAGGAGGCCCAATGTGGCCGACAAGTACATCCTCGCCCTCGACCAAGGCACCACCAGTTCGCGGGCGATTATCTTCGACCATGGCGGCCAGATACTGGCGCAGCGCAACCAAGAGTTCCCCCAGATTTACCCCAAGCCGGGTTGGGTGGAACACAACCCCGAAGACATCTGGAGCAGCCAGATGAACGTAGCCCGCCAAGTGTTGCAGGACAAAGGACTGACCGCTGCCGACATCGCCGCGATTGGCATCACCAACCAGCGCGAAACTACCGTGGTGTGGGACAAAACCACCGGCACTCCGATTGCCAACGCCATCGTCTGGCAAGACCGCCGCACCGCTGGCTTCTGCGACGACCTGAAGCGGCGCGGCTGGACTGACCGAGTTCGCGACAAGACCGGCCTAGTGATTGATGCCTACTTCAGTGGCACTAAAGTGCGCTGGCTGCTCGAAAACGTACCCGGCGCACGCGAGAAGGCCGAGCGCGGCGAATTGCTGTTCGGCAACATTGACACCTTCCTCATCTGGCGGCTGACCGACGGCTTGGTACACGTCACCGACTACTCCAACGCCAGTCGCACCATGCTGTTCAACATCCGCGACCTAGCTTGGGATGAGGACATCCTCAAGGAGTTCAATATCCCTGCCTCGATGCTACCAAAGGCCAGCCCTAGCAGTATGGTCTACGGACAAACTAAGGCCGACCTGCTCGGCGGCAGTATCCCCATCGCGGGGGACGCGGGCGACCAGCAGGCCGCCACCTTCGGCCAAGCCTGCTTTGAGAAGGGAATGGCAAAGAACACCTACGGGACAGGCTGCTTCATGCTGATGAACACCGGCGAGGAGGCCGTCACCAGCAAGAACCTGCTGCTCACTACCAT
The DNA here is from genome assembly GCA_038239995.1 of Chloroflexia bacterium. Lineage (GTDB taxonomy): Bacteria > Chloroflexota > Chloroflexia > QHBQ01 > QHBQ01 > QHBQ01. The sequence continues at coordinate 1,676 of JBBSEE010000599.1, forward strand.
TGGCTGGGGGCTGGACGGTAAAGTGACCTACTGCCTAGAAGGTTCGGTGTTCGTCACTGGCGCGGCGGTGCAGTACCTGCGCGACAGCCTGCAAATCATTGACAACGCCGCCGCCTCGGAGAAGCTGGCTACCTCGGTGGAGAGCAGCGGCGGGGTATATGTCGTGCCTGCCTTCGTCGGCCTCGGCGCACCCTACTGGGACCAGTACGCCCGCGGGGCCATCCTCGGCCTGACGCGGGGCAGCGGTCGCGCCGAAATCACCCGCGCCACCCTCGAATCGGTTGCCTACCAGACCCGCGATGTGCTAGAGGCGATGAACGCCGACTCCGGCGTTGACCTCAAGACTCTGCGCGTGGACGGCGGCATGGTTGCCAACGACTTCCTGATGCAGTTCCAAGCCGACATCCTCGGCGTGCCGGTGGAACGACCGAAGGTGGCGGAGACCACTGCCCTCGGTGCCGCCTATCTCGCGGGCCTAGCGGTCGGCTACTGGAACAGCACCGCCGACATCACCCACAACTGGGCGTTGGACAAGCGTTTCGACCCCAAGATGGACGCAGCCACTCGCGATAAGCTGTACGCGGGCTGGAAGAAGGCGGTCACGCGGGCACAGGCGTGGGAGGAAGCGGAATAACCCTTTACCTAACGATAAACGAAAGGGGCGTGGCCCGTATAGGCCGCGCCCTTTTTGCATGGATGTAGGGGCGGGTGGCCCTCGCCCCGGTCAAGCGCATCAATGCCCATCGCCACAAGCAATGTTGACGTGGCGTGTTTCGATAGGCGTTGATGCGTGGTAGGTGGGCGAGGGCCA
>JBBSEE010000600.1:0-2482 GCA_038239995.1 Chloroflexia bacterium
CTCCCCTCCCACCGGGAGGGGCTGGGGGTGGGTGCGAGTCGTCATCCTATATACGTGTCTAGTATACACTACGTTGCATGGTGAAGAAAAGGCCTCTGCCCTTATTTTGCGAAAATTGGGGGTAAGCGGTGGGGATGATTATACGAAAATGGTGGGGGATGCGTCAACCCGCCATATCGCGCAGCCTCACCTCTAGCACCTGCTGAGGGCTGAAGCCTTCCAGCTTCAGGTATGCTGCCGCTTCGTGGATGAGTTGCTCGTCGGCGAGGCCGCCGCTGGGCTGGTGGTCGCGTTCCAGATAGTAAGCAGCGGTGTCAGTCATCGCGTCGAGGGGGAGCAGGCCGATTAGCTCGCTGTGGGCAATGTTCGCGCCGTAGCGGGCCGCTTCGATACGCACCAACTCGTAGGCGCGGTATATCGGGGTCGCCTTATGGTTGAGCAGGTTCATGGAGACTTGGGCGAGACCGAGGGCAGCAAGGTCCACCCCCATCGCCTGCACGTTCATCAGCCCGCCGCTGCTCTCGCGCACCGCCTTGCTCACTCGCTTGGCGACTTCGAGGTTGGGGGTGTCGAGGTTTATATTGTAGGCGATGAGGTAGGGCCGCGCCCCCACGGCGGTTGCCCCGGCGGTGGGGTGGAGATGCGGTTCACCTGCGGGGGTGAAGTCGGGGCGACGCTCTGGGCTGGTAATCGCCTGTTGCAGCCCCTCGTATTCGCCCTTACGCACGTCGGGCAACCGCTTGCGGGTGGGGGTGGTGGCCGCCTCAGCGTAGAGGTAGACGGGGATGCCTAGCTCATCCGCCAACCGTGCCCCCAGCCTCTGGGCCAAAGCGACGCACTCGGCTATACTGACTTCGCTGATGGGGATGAAGGGTATCACATCGGTCGCGCCGATGCGGGGGTGGGCACCGCGATGCGCGTTCATATCAATTAGCTGCGCGGCGCGGGCGGCTAGCTGAAAGGCAACTTCGCTGACCGCCTCTGGTTCGCCTACATATGTCACCACCATGCGGTTGTGGTCGCGATCGGCGGAATGGTCCAGCAGGCGCACCGCCTTGCCTGCTGCCTCAGCTTGCTCTACCACTGCGACAATCTGGGCGATAACTTCGTCGCGCCGCCCCTCGCTGAAGTTGGGGACACACTCTACCAGTTGGCTCATGCTTGGTTTGCTCCTCTTGTGGTGATGTGTGGGCGATATTGTACCATACAAGGCCTATCATTGGAAGGCTAGCTGCGAACCTTACCAAAACCTTACCGACTTTCGCAAAATCGCAACCGATTCGGGGGCGGCGATGTATTGACAAGCCCACCATGTGGGGATACAATCTATTTGCCCGCTTTGTAGTATCGTAGCCGCAATGTTGGGGCATAGGGTTGCGGGGGTATGGCGGAATGGCATACGCGGCCCCCTTAAAAAGGGTTGCCATCTGGATTGTGGGTTCGAGTCCCACTACCCCCACCCATACGGATTGCCGATTGCTGTTTATGGTAACATGACCATGCCCCTCACCACGATAATGGATGAGGGGCATTGCTATAGGGAGATGACCCGACAGTCCACCGCTATCGCTTCTGATCACCGAACACGAAGGTATCGAAGTGGGCCACCTTGATGTCTACGCGGCGGAGGTCTATGCTGAAGTCAGTAGATTGGCCCGCATCTATGCCATCGCGCGACCCAGCCAGCACGGAGGCGACCGCCAGCACCTTGCCCGCCGCGTCGTAGGCAGTAACCACGACATGAGCAGTGCGGGCATCAGTGGGGCCGTTGTTACTCACCTTCCCGCTCCCGGTGTAGCCGTTGCGGGTGGGGGTGATGACGCTGGAACTGACCACGAGGCCCGTTGCCATGCTAGGTTGATAGCTACTCTCGGTGGCGTTCACTTCCAGCTTATCCCACTTGCTGGGTGGGCTGTAGATGTTTACATCGAAGCCTGCCGATTGACTGGGCGCGAGGGGAGCATATTCGAGGGTACTATCGCTATCCTCCGCCGCTGCTCGGCCCTTGCTGTCACGCAGCACCGCATTCACTTGTACCCCCTTGGTCGTGCCGTCGCCCGCATTCTTGACCACCCCGACGATATGCAGGTCACTACCTTCGGTGTAGGTGACGTACTGGGTGATTTGCAGGTTAGCGGAGGCGAACAGTGGGCCAGAGCCGGAACCAGCGAACAGGATGAAGATGAGGAACGCAGTTGCCCCCACCACCAGCAAGCCCACCAACAACGGTAGGCGTGAACTGCGACGCGGTGGCGCGTCCGCTGCGCTATAGTGGGGGAAATGCTCCTCATGCACCGTGCTGCTGTTGGCGGCGGAATCGCCTTGCGAGGAGAGGTCGAAGAAGTGGGTCTCTACCTTAGTGTCCGATGTAGGCTGGAGCAAGGTTTGGAACTCGCGCTCCAAGCGGTCGGCGCGTTCGGTGGGGGTCTCACCAACGGGGTTGGCCTGCACCTGCTGGGCTAGCTGGTTCAAAGCCCCGGCC
>JBBSEE010000601.1:0-2482 GCA_038239995.1 Chloroflexia bacterium
CAACAAGGAATACGAGATTGGCGGGCCGGAGAACCTCACCCTCAATCAGATGATGCAGATGATTAAGTCAAAGCTGGGTTCGCACAAGCCGATGGTGCATCTGCCAGTGTTCATGATTAAGCCCGGCGTGGTGGTGATGAACGCGCTGCTGCCCAAGCCACCCGTCACCCCCGGCCTGCTCGACCTGTTGGCGATAGACAACACCCCCCACCCCAACGCCATCACCACCGTATTCGGCATCGAACCGCGCCGCATCGCCGATGGGATTGATTATATCGTGAAGAAGAAATAATTACTTAACCAAGATTTTACAATGGGCAACCAATTAGCTGGCGGCTGCTCCTTTACAAATCGGGCCATAGCATCTATAATCTTTGCAGCTTATTCCACCAAATCTAAAGGGAGATGAAAATGATGGCAAAGATACTGCGGCCTTCGCCGCTACCGCGCGGATTGGTAATCGTCGCGCTCCTCAGCTTGATGCTGGGCATGGGCCTGTCGGTGACGCGGGCCGACCAAGCCCCCAACTGGCCTACCAGTTGGACTAAGTTCCGCTTCGCCCCCGACAACAACGCGGTGTGGAACGCGCCGAATGCGACTGCGGCCAAGTGGAAGACTCACGTAGGCGCGACCCTGATTACCGATGCCTCGATTGCCAACGGCGTACTGTACATGGGCAGCGAGGAGTCCAAGGTGCTGGCCTTCGATGCCGCAAGCGGCAAGCAACTGTGGGTCACGGAGGTAGACAACCGCATTCGGGGGCAGATGCTCGTCGCCGACGGCAAGGTGTTCCTCGGCACCGGCAACCGCGACTTCAAGCGCGACTATATTGACGAGCAGGATAACCCCATCCTGATTCGGGGGCGGGGTCAGAGTTCGGTCTACGCCCTCGACGCGGCCACTGGCAGTGTGATTTGGCGGTACGATACGGTGGGTGAGGATATGCCGACCGGGATGTACAAGGATGGCGTGTATTACTTCGCTAACGGCGACCGCCACTTCTACGCGCTCGATGCCAACACGGGCACGCTGCTGTGGAAGCTGTATGTCGGCAGCTACGACAGCGTCTCCTCGCTAAACACCAACGGCAGCCTGCTGTACGCGGGCGGGGCCGACCCCAACGCCTTCTACGCCTTCGACCCCGCCAAGCAGCAAATCGCGTGGTCGGTGGATACCCACGTGGCCGAGGTGGGGGGGATTGATGATTGCTCCGCCGCCTACGCTGACGGTCTGCTGTTCACCGACTCGGTGACGCGCCTCAACGCGGACGGCACCTATGGCGGGCACGGCATCTACGCGATTAACGCCAACACCGGCGAGTTTATGTGGACGTTCGACGAGGGCGATGGGGCGATGATTGAGAACAACAAGTGCGGCGTGCCGGTGGCCTACAAGGGGGCGGTCTACGCGGGCAGCCCGGTGACGCGGGCGATGTACGCGCTGGACCAGAAGACTGGCAAGTTGCTGTGGAAGATACCAAACACCGGGGTAATCAAGGCTCCGCCGGTGCTGTACAACGACAAAATCTACTTCACCAATGTGGACGGCCTCCTGTTCGTCGCCGATGCTATCAGCGGCAACATCACCAAGGTGGTGGTGCTGGGCGGCAAACTGAACACGCAAGGCCCGATGATTGCCAACGGTTCGCTCTACATCGGCAATCAGAAGGGTGATATGCAGGCCATCCCCCTGTCCGACTTGCAATAAAAGGGCGCAAGTGCAGCCCCCTTGCCTCATGCGAGTGAGGGGGCTTCTTGTTGCCCCGCGACAGCAGCCAGAGGACTTGAAAGCGGACAAGCGGACGGCTGGCGTGGGGCGAACGGCGCGGTCACGATGGGCGTGGATGCGCGTCACGCGGGCGGATGCGATTCGCCCCTCTGTCAACCGGCGTAAATCCACCCTCAACCGTATAACTCCCACCTACATAACTCAAACCTCAAACCTCAAACCTCAAGCCTCATCACTTAATGAAAGCCGCCCCCAATGGCACCGCCCCGCTGCGGTCAGGGGTGTTCAGCCGCGCCCCGCTGGGGAGGTACATCCCAATTTCGATGCGGTAGCTGCCGGGGGTGATATTCGTGGGCAGAGGCACATCCTGCTCGTCCACGATGATTTCGCCCGCCTGCCACTTGCTGGTGGGGTATGCGCCGGAGCGGGGCGGGGTGTCGCGGTGGGCGGCGATGCCGCCTTGCGCGTCGAGCAGATGCACGAAAACGGTGTAGTCGCGTGAGGTGGGCGCATCGCATCGCCAGTAGAGGGTAAGGGGGAGGGTCGCGCCATGTTGCCCCTCCCCCACGTCATATCCCAGCAGAGTGAACTTGCCGCCACCATCAGTCTCGGTGAGGGTAAGGTCGAGGGGATGCTGGGGGTTGACTGCGCTGCGCTGGTAGCCGGTGCGGTAGAGGCGCAGGCCCGGCCCCGGTCGCTCCGCCTTGCGGGGGAACTCGGCGGCAAGGTAGCTGGCGTTGCGCTTGAACCAGTC
>JBBSEE010000602.1:0-2479 GCA_038239995.1 Chloroflexia bacterium
CCACCCCCCTGTCAATCGCCTTCATCCTCGGCGACGGCACGATTGTCAGTATTCAAGAGATGCAAGCGTTCAATGATACCCTACACGACAGCCCCGTCCCCTACCACTACGCGCTGGAAGCCAACGCCGACTTCTTCACCAGACAAGGGGTGCAGGTGGGCGACAAGGTGGAGATTAAGCGGCAGTAGCATGGTGCTTGAGTTACGATGGATAGGACTTACGCCGATGGCGGTCATCCACGCCTAATTTGGTAGGGGCGGGCCACCGCCCGCCCTGCTCGACTGCCTATCTCCAATTACTATTCATGTGGGTTTGACAAGTCTGCAAGGGCTGGGTACAATGCGGGGGACAAGTATCAGCCACAGAGGAGAGGGTACAGCAGGCAGATGAGCCAGATTCGCTATCGGTTGGCACGGGTGGATGACCTCGGCGGGCTGCACCGCACCTTCAACGCCGCGGTGCAAGACCTCGACCGCCGCAACGGGCGACCGGCAATGGAGCGGCCACAAGAACACTATGACTGGCAGCGTCGCTACATCCTCGACCAAGATGGCGGCGGATGGTGGCTAGCCGAGGATGAGCGCGGCGAGATACTCGGCTGGGCCAGCGCGATATTGCGCGAGGCGACTTGGTTCCTCAGCGGCTTCTGGGTCAGGCCCGACGCGCAGGGGATGGCGATTGGCAGCAGCCTGCTCGCCCGCGTGCTGGATTATGGGCGCGGTCAGTATCAGACCCACTTCGTCTACGCCAGCGACGACCCCCGCGCCCTGTCGCTGTATCAGCGGGCCGGGATGGCGGCTCGCTTCCCCATTTGGCGGATGGGCGGCAACCCCCACGCACTGGGCGACTATCGGCTGGGTGACGAGGTGCGAGTGCAGCCGATGACCGGCGCGACCATCGGCGACCAGTGGACACGCAGCGAGATAGACCGCCTCGACCGACTGGTGCGTGGCGCGACTAGACCTAGCGACCACAACCTCTGGCTCGGCTACCTGAACAGCGGCGGCTACAGCGGCCAACTCTACTGGCGCGGCGAACGACTGCTTGGTTATTCGTACCTCAGCAACTGGGGGCTACTCGGCGCGTTGGTGACGGCGGAGGCGGCAGACTTCCTCCCCCTGCTGCGCCACAGTTTGGCCCAAGCCGCGGCGCGGGGATTCGGCTATGTCAGTTGCGACCTTCCCAGCATCAACGCCGATGCAGTGCGCCTGCTGCTCGACCACAAGTGGCGCATCGGCGCGGGCCACAGCTTCTTCCTCAGCAGCAGCCCGCTCGGCCTGATGGATAGATACATCCCCAGCGGTGCGGCCTTGTTCTAACCCAAAGATATGGCAATCAAGAGTGCAGAAAGGCAGAGGCGAACATGAGGATGAGGAGAAGCGGCGCGTTCGTTACTATCATCGCGCTGTTGGTGACTATGGGGACGTATCGCACCCAAGCGTCTTCCCCGGCGAACGGCATCCCCCAACCCGCCGCTATCGCACCGGCCAGCCAGCCCGCACAGGTCAACAGCCACGAGGCATGGTACGATTACGCCCCCGACTTCCAGTACACCGCCTTCGCCAGCGACGGCAGCGGTTGGGCAGTAGCCACCGGCGGCAACATCTACCGCTACGATGGCAGCAACTGGAACAGCTATCCCAGCCCCACCAATCAGTACCTCACCAGCGTGGCGGTCATCTCCCCGACCGAAGCGTGGGCAGTGGGGGGCGCGGGGGTGATATTGCACTACAGCGCGGGGCAGTGGTTGACCGCGACCAGCCCGCTCACCGGCTTCCTCACCTCGGTCGCCTTCGCCAGCCCCACTGATGGCTGGACCATGGGCTATAACGGCATCGCCGCGCACTGGAATGGCACTAGTTGGTCATCTGTCTATCTCACCAACATGAATGTATACGCCATAGATTTCGTCAGCCCCACCGACGGCTGGGCGGTCGGCGATGTCGCCTTCCACTACGATGGCAGCACATGGACGCGCAATCACGATATGGACGGCAACCGCCTGTTCGGGGTTTCGATGGTCAGCAGCAACGACGGCTGGGCCTCGTCGCTAGAGGGCAGCCTGTGGCACTGGAATGGCAGCAACTGGGTAGACGCGCACGTGGTAGCACCGGCGGAGATGGATGCGGTAACGATGATTTCGGCCACCGAGGGGTGGGCATCGGGCGGCCACCGCTTCCTGCCTACCCCTTCCAGCTTTATCTACCACTACAACGGCACGACGTGGACTGCGGTAAGCGAACCCGCCGAACGCGCCCTCTCTGGCCTCGCCTGCCGCACTAGCACCGAGTGTTGGGCAATGGGCGACCATGGCACTATCCTGAAGGGTAATAGCGGGATATGGAGCGCGTACCGCAACATCAGCGGCACCACCACTTTGCAGGCGGTTAGCAGTGCAAACCAGAGCAGCGCGATGGCGGTCGGCTACTACGTGGGCGATGACACCTACTACCATTGCAGCGTCTACCAGTGGAACGGC
>JBBSEE010000603.1:0-2473 GCA_038239995.1 Chloroflexia bacterium
ATCACCAATTGCTAGCATCACTGTCGCGGCGAGAAGGTCGAAAAGTTCGGACTGATTGGCATCGTGAAGCATCTGCTTTACTGAAGATACAAGGTCAGAAGCGGATGGACGACTATCTACCCAGTGAAACAGGTCGGTGGGAAGATAGCCACCGAGGTGATACTCAATGCTCAGTTCCGCTTCCCCCAGCAATTTTCGGCGTTGGTCCCCGCTGAGGGCAGACAATTGGGCGATGCTAGCTAGTTGCAGCGCAGCAGGGTTGATTTCCGCCCCATAGCTAAGGAGGTGATGTCTTGCCGCCTCGAACAGGGTAGTGCCACCGCCCACAAACGGGTCTAGTACCACGCTCCGCTCGTTGCTGTGTTCGCTAAGGAGCAAATCTACGAGTTCTGGGGAGAACTGTCCGCGCCACGAGAAGACGCTGGTGCGCTTACGATGGTCTAGGTTAAGCCGATGCTGGGGCAACGAACTACGGTCTATCGGTAGCGAAGCAATCGCAGTTGCCAAGTTGCTGATTGCTGTGTCGGTGATAGGTCCCAGCATGGCAGACTTTCCTTCGTTAGGCAATAATGGTGGGTAAGGGGTGGTGCGGATACCTCATGCTATGTCCTATTTTACCAAATTGGGGGGGGTTTTACTAGTAGCTTATGCACATCTTGGCGGTGGCGGCGGGTTGAAGTTGGGTGAATAAATGGGGGCGGATTGCGCTTGATTGCAACCCGCCCCATATAGCTTCCACCCTTATCATTCCCTTATCATTCTGCCAACGCCAGCGTGCCGCCCACCTCAGTCGTATCTGGCACGGGGGTGGGGTGCAGCCTGCGCTCGACGTATGCGACGATTAGCCCGCCCACCGCGAAGCAGACCACCTCCACCACGCTGATGACGATGAAGGGCAGGGCATGATTGTAGCCGTACAGGGTTGCCATAAAGGTGGCACTAAAGAAGGCGACCACCAGCCCCACGCTGTTGTACACCCCCTGCACTTGTCCGCGCACGTTGGCGGGGATGATGTCCGACAGGTAGCCGTCAATCGCGGGCTGGGCGAAGGCGAAGGCCAGCCCCTCGATGGCCCCGAAGCCAAGTACCAGCCAGAAGTAGTTGCCGCTGGTGGCGAAGGCGTATGTCCCGTGCATCAGCGCGGCAAGGATGCCTCCCGCAATGATGAACCGCGCCCGCCCCAGCCGGTCGGACATTTGCCCGCCGATGCCGGACAGCACTATCAGCGGCATGGCGAAGGTGATGAAGGTGAGACCGATGTAGCCGGTGCCCGCCCCCATGTCCGCTAGCCAGATACTCCACATCGTCACCATCAGGCCGAAGCCCCAGTTCAGGCCGATAGTCATGATGAACGCGCCCATCATCGGCAGGCCGAAGTAGCGGCGCACTATCTCCCGCTTGCTCTCCTTCACCTCATCCTTGACCGCCACCGTGTGAGGTAGGTCGTGGATACGCAGGGTAATCAGTATCAGGGTAATCGCCGCCATAATCGGGCCGAGCAGGTAGGGGCCACTGTAGCCGAACCACTCAGCCACGAAGCCACCAATCGCGGGGCCGAGCAGCAGGCCCGCGCTCGTCCCCATCCCCAAGATGCCGAACGCCTCGCCGCGGCGGTCTTCGGGGGTGCTATCCATCAGGTAGGCCCGCGCCGCTGGTAGCACTGCCGCTGCGCCGGTTCCGTCAATGAAGCGCAGGATGATGAACAGCCATGGATTGGCGACGAACAGGTACATAATCGGCATAACCGTGCGGATAGCCATGCCAATCATCATCATCCGCCGCCGCCCAAACTTGTCGGAGGCAAGACCAAAGGGTATCTGGAACAAGAACTCGGCGAGGATGAAGCTGGAGGCCATCAGGCCAATCTCCAACTCGTTCGCCCCCACTGACCGCGCGTACAGCGAGCGCACCGGGACGATTAGCCCGATGCCGGTGAAGTCCACGAACCCGACGATGGTGATGAGTAGCACGTTGATGTTGGTGAAGAATAGACTATGGCGCAGTTTTGGCATATGGTCGCCTCCTTTCGCGGTCAAGCTCCTCCCCCACTGGGGGTGAGTGTCAATCCGCCAAGATTATACCAAGTGCCGTGGCTGGCCTAATCAGCCCAAAGGATGAGCTTTGCCGCCTTATGGCGATGGGTGATGCTGTAACCGTCATAACCGTTCTAGTTGGTTACATTATAATGCCTTGACAGGTTACGGTCAAGGCAATAATGGTGGTTACAAGCACATATAGGACTAAAGGAGTAGGCGGCGGATGAGGTGGGGGAGTTTAATGGTCAAGCTGGGTTAGCCGCCGTTGCAGGAAGCGACGCTCCGGTTCGCTGGCAGTGAGGGCGAGGGCACGACGATAGCTAGCCGCCGCCGGTTCGGGGTGGCCCAGTTGCCGCCAGAACTCCGCTTCGGTGGCGTGTAGCAGATGATAGTGGCTCATCCCCGCCATTTGGTGCACCTGTGCGAGGGCGGCAAGG
>JBBSEE010000604.1:0-2470 GCA_038239995.1 Chloroflexia bacterium
CCCCCCCCCACCCCCTGATGCACCCCGCGGCGCTGTCAACCTTCAACGCAAGCTATCCGCGCTATCTCAGCCCAAGGAGACAACTATCATGCTATCCGAACTCGAAGAGAAAGAACTGGCCGCGGTGGAGCAGCCCGCCAGCTTGCCCCAGCCGGGTACCCCGCTAGGACGTGACCGCAACTTCAACATCTTCTGGCTGGGCCAGACCCTGTCGGGGTTGGGCGATGCGTTTGGCTTCATCGCCTTGCCCCTGCTAGTGCTGCAAGCGACCGGCTCAGTGGCCCAGATGGGGCTAGTCACCGCTACTTTTGGGTTGGGCCAACTGCTGATGGGCCTGTTCGCGGGGCCAATCGTGGACCGCGCCGACCGCCGTCGCCTGATGATTATGTGCGACACGGGCCGCACCCTGCTCTATCTCGCTATCCCCCTCGCGTGGGCGATAGCTGGCCCGCAATTGTGGCTGATATACGTGGTTACTGCCCTCGGCTCGATGCTGGGCAATCTATTCTCCGTCTCCTACATCACTGCGGTCACTAATCTGGTGGACAAGTCTCAGATAACCGAGGCGAATGGGAGGCTGCAAACCACCGGCGCGGCCACCTTCATTGTAGGGCCGGTGCTGGCGGGGCTGGTCTCGCACCAATTCGGCCCTGCCACCGCGATTGGCATAGATGCGGCCTCGTTCGCCGTCTCCGCCCTCAGTCTGTGGTTCATCCGCCTGCGCCAAGCAGCGGCGATACGCCCCAAAGATGAGCCGGGGCGCGGCAAGCTGGCCGAGGCGTTGGAGGGGGTGCGCTTCCTCTGGCAGCAGCCGGTGCTTCGCGCCGTGACCATCATGTTCCTCGTCATCAACGGGATGCTGGCGGGGGTGCAGGATTTGTTCATCTACTATATGAAGCGCGGGCTGGGCTGGGACGACAACAGTGTGGGCATCGTGTTCGGCGCAGCCACCGTGGGGGCGTTGCTCAGTGGTGTACTAGTGGCGCGGATACGGCGGCGGTGGGGCTTCGGGGTCTGCTTCCTCGGCGGGCAGATGCTGTTCGGGGTCGCCCTCGTGGTCTTCGGCTTCGCCCCGCCCACGCTGCTGATATTTGTGCTGATCGGGGTCGCGCTCACCTTCGGCTCCTCGATACAGGGCATCTGCTCGATGTCGCTGCGGCAGGAGATTACCCCCGACCACCTGCTGGGTCGCGTCACTGCCGCCTTCTACACGCTGGTGCAGGTACTAGGGCCAGTAGGCGCGGCGATTAGCACCATAATCGGGGCGTGGGTGGGGGCGGTGCCGGTGATGATTGCCATGGGCCTGCTGATTATCGGCATCACTGCGCTGGGCTTGTTCACCCCGCTGGCCTTGCGTAACCCGGAGCAGCAGGCCCATCTTATCCCCTTGTCCCCCGCGCCAGTGGCCGAGGAGCAGGCGGGGATTTAGCTCACCACACGGTCGCGCCACGCGACCATCTTCCTCGAAACTTAGCCAGCCTTCGTCCTTCGGGTCGGGGGCTGGTTGAGTTTTAGCGGTGGGGAGAGATACATCTAAGGGCGGATAACCTGCCTACCCTGATGTGCCATAATTCACTCATGCACGTACCCACCGAGGCGATTAAGGAAGAAGCAAAGCCGCGGCCACCGACATCCCTGTGGCGCAACCGTGACTTTGTGCTACTGTGGAGCGGGCAGATAGTGTCGGGACTGGGTGGCACCATGACCACGCTGGCAATGCCGCTGCTCATCCTCAGCATCACTGGCTCGCCCCAAGCGGCGGGCATCGCCAACGCCTGCTTCTTCATCCCCTATGTGCTGTTCAGCTTGCCCGCCGGGGCGTTGATGGACAGGTGGGACCGCAAGCGGGTGATGATTATCGGCGACATCATCCGCGCGGTGAACATCGCCAGCGTACCGCTTGCCGCCTTCTACGGAGTGCTGACCATCGCGCAGATATTCGTGGTCGCCTTCATCGAGGGCACTTGCTACGTGTTCTTCAGCATCGCGGAGAGCGCGGCCCTGCCCCAAGTGGTGGACAAGCAGCAATTGCCCGCCGCCTATGCGGCCAACAATGTGGGGTTCGGGCTGATGGAGTTGATTGGTGCGCCGGTGGCTGGTTTCCTCTACAACGTGGTCGGCAAGCTAGTGCCGTTCATCTTCGATGCAGTCTCCTATACCGCCTCGGTGATTTCGCTCACCTTCATCCGCACCCGCTTCCAGCAAGAGCGGGCCAAGACTGAGCGACATCTATGGAACGAAATCAAGGAGGGGATGGGCTGGCTGTGGAGCAGGCCGCTTGTGCGCGTGCTGGCGGTGCTGGCAGCGGGGGTGAACTTCCGCCTATTTTCCACCTACGTACTGGTCATCGGGCTGTCCCAGACCCAGCACGCCGACGGTTTCGCCATGGGGGTGCTGTTCAGCGGGGGGGGGGTGGGGGGGGTGGCGGGGGCGGCGATTGGGGGGGTCATCCAGCAGCTGTTCAACTTCA
>JBBSEE010000605.1:0-2467 GCA_038239995.1 Chloroflexia bacterium
ATGACCTCCCCCAAAGCCATCCCACCGCTGGGCGGACGTGGCAGAAGAAGAGAGAAAGGGAAGCAAGTTTGCTATCGGTAGCCAAGATATGACGCGCCGTCGTCGCAGCGCATTGCGGCCTACATTGGTGGCTATCTTGTACAGCCACGCGCCCGCATTGCTGTCGGGCTTGAGCCGGTCGAAGGCTTGATAGGCGCGGATGAAGGTATCCTGCGCGAGGTCCTCGGCCAAGCTACGGTCGCCCACGAAGCGGTAGAGGTAAGCGGTAATCGGGCGTTGGTAGTGGTCGAACAGTGCGCTAAAATCGGCAAACTGTTCGGCGGCTATGGGGGCCTCATCTCCGTCCGAGGCGGCGATGGTAAGCTCGCTGTCGCTGCCCACCACTGCATCGCCCTCCCTATCCGCTGCATCATCCAGCGTCTCTAATATCTATAAAACCCGACGAGGCCAAAAGGTTACACGATTTCCCACCAATTTGGCAAAATCGCCAATTTCCCACCCCCAACCCCTCCCGGTGGGAGGGGAGTCTAATCATCCCCTCCCATCGGGAGGGGCGGGGGGTGGGTGCGAGTCGCACTCAAACCTCAAACCTCAAACCTCAAACCTCGACTCAAACCTCAAACCTGCCCTACTGACAGCCCAATTCGCGCACGCTATCCACCCCTAGCAGGCCGAGCAGCACCTCATTGAAGGTGCCCGCGTACTCTGGGTGGTACTCGAACCGCGCCCGCTCGAAGTATTGCACCGTATAGGTGCGTCCATCGCTGGGGTTGACCTCGGCGAACTCGTCAGTGAGCGGGTAGCCGAACTGGGCGAGGCCACCGAAGCCGCGCCAGTAGTTGAGGAAGCCGCCTTGCAGCAGGTGCTGGGTTTCGGCGAAGTAGTGCTGGCTCTCCGTATCGGGCACCGGGTCATGGGGCGGGGCGACCTGACCCTGCCGCGCCTTCACCCCCAACAGGCCGAGCAGCACATCATAGGGCGGGGCGTTCTCTGGGTGATACTCGAAGCGGTTGCGCTCGAAGTATTGCACCGTGTAGGTGCGGCCATCAGTAGGACTGACCTCTAGATGCGGCTCGGTGAGGGGGTAGCCGAATATCGCCAGCCCGCCATGCTCCCCCCAATATTGCAGGAAGCGGCCCGACAACGAGTGGCCGGTCGGGGCGAAGTAGACGCGGTCGCGGGTGTTGCCGAAGGCGGGTATCGGGGCGCACAGGTTGCTGCCTCCCCCCGCCGCCACCAACGGCCAAATCGCGGGGTCCTCATGCCCCAGCCGCCACAGCGCGAACCCCGCGAAGTTGTATTGGCTAATCGCGTTCAGCTTGGCGGTGAAGCTAGCGGCGTTCTCGTACCACACCTCGTGACGGTTGCCGTTCGCATCGTAGTATATCAGCCATGGCGACTGGCTGGCATCGTCAAAGCCGCTCTCGCCACCGTACTGCTGCTGCAAGGGGGCGACATCGCCGAAGTGCAAGGGGTTGGCCCGCCCCCCCAGCGTAGTGTTCCAGTCGAAGCCGTACAGTCCAATCCCCCATATCACCTTGCTGGCGGGGAAGCGGGTGGCGGTGTAGGCGGCGACGCGGCTAATCGAGTCCACCGGGCCAATCGGCCCCGCCGTGCCGGTCACATAGTGGAAGTCGTAGGCCATGATAGTCACATAGTCCAGATAGGGGGCAAGGCCCGCGTAGTCGTACACCCCGCTGAAGCTATTGCCCCCGTCCGAGGTCTTAGGCGCGACCGCCATAGTCATTACCTTGCCGCTGGCGTGCAGCTTGTTGCTGAGGCGGTGGGCGAAGTCGGTGTACAGGGTCGCATCGCTAGCCAGCAAAGTCTCGAAGTCAATGTTGATGCCGTCGTAGCCGTTGTTTATCACCATGTTGTACAGGTTGGTGATGCCGTGGTCGCGCTTGGTGGGGTCGGCCAGCCAGTTGTGGAAGTCTTGATTGACCACACTGTTCTTCACCATCGCGTAGATACGCACATGGTTATTCCGCAGCAACGTATCCACGTTGGCTTGGGCCGCCCCGCTGAGATTACCGTTGCCGTCCAGCCGATAGTACCAGGGCGCGACCACGTTCAGGCTGCCGATGTTCGCTTGCAAGCTGGCGAGCGAGGTGGGGTCATAGGTGATATACCAGCCCCAACGCACCGCGCCGCTATCCGCCCGCGCGGGCGTGGTCGGGCTGGCGGCGGGGAATAGGGCCAGCAGCAACACCACAATCATCGCCAACTTCAGCACTTGCCAATCTTTCATCTTCTTCTCCTTATCACCAATATTGACTGTGGTATAACGCATCGCAAGGTCGAAAGTTGCGAATCTGCAAGTCCCAATCAAGGTCTGAGCCAACCGATGCGTAAAAACGAATAAACGAATAGTTGCGGATGTAGGAGCGGCAGGTCGAGTTGCGATACCTACCTTTCATTGCTGCGAAAGATAGGGGAGACTAGCGGGGGTCTGGGGGTTGACCCC
>JBBSEE010000606.1:0-2452 GCA_038239995.1 Chloroflexia bacterium
ACTGGTAGAGAAGGTGGGCGGCATCGTCAGTGGGGTGATGTTCCTCATCGAGCTAGAGT
The DNA here is from genome assembly GCA_038239995.1 of Chloroflexia bacterium. Lineage (GTDB taxonomy): Bacteria > Chloroflexota > Chloroflexia > QHBQ01 > QHBQ01 > QHBQ01. Next base: position 60 of record JBBSEE010000606.1, read on the forward strand.
TCCTCAACGGGCGGCAGATGCTGGGCAACTACCCCACCTTCGCCCTGCTCAAGTTCTAGCCGCTGCGGTTGATTGCCACTAGCCAACCCAACACCAGACTAACTGCGCTTACCCCTAGCAGGTAGAACATCAGCACCCGCCCCCCGCGCGTGGGGCGCAGCCGATAGGCGATCACCGCCCCCGCCAGCGCAATCACCGACCCGCCCTCCGCCAGCAGCAGCAGGGGGCGGGTGGCAGCGTAGGCGGGGGTGAGCAGCACGATGAAGCCAATCGCCTGCGCCAGCGCGAACGACCCCCAGCACACCAGCAGCCCGCGCCGCACCCCTAGCACTACCGACAGTGAGCGGCTGCCCTGCGCGGTGTCTATCTCCACATCGGGCAGGCTGTTGCCGAGGTTGAGGCCGACCACCATGCAGCCGAGGATGGGGATGAGCCACAGCACCCCCGCCTCGAAGCGGCCCAGCACCGCGGTCCGCACCCAAATCGGCAAGATGGGGAAGGAGATGAAGTAGGGTAGCCAACTGAGCGGGGTCTGCTTCAGGCCGAGGTTGTAGAGCATCCCGCTCGTCCCCGCCGCCAGCGCAAGGGCGAACAACAGCGGCCCGAAGGTAGCCGCGATCACCGCCATCAGCGCGTAGGCGAACAGCGACAGGCCAAGGGCGCGGCGGGCGGGGATTAGCCCCTGCACTATCGGCTTGGCCCGCCCCGCCGCCGCGTCGAGGTCGCGGTCGCGGTATTCGTTCAACGCCCCAATCGCGTACTGCGAACAGAACACCACCGCCAGCACCCGCAGTAGCAAGCCCAGTGGCGGCAGCCCATCCGCAGCGACAAGGGCGAACAGCAGGCTCGCCGCCATCACCGCGGCGACCGGCCCGGCGTGCATCAGCCGCACGTAGGCGAAGGCGCGAGTGGCGAGCGAGGGCGGTTTGGTAAGCTCGGACATGGCTAGATTATAGCACACACCCTTGACGATAGGGGCGGAATCGGCTATACTAAGGCTAGAACATCGGGGCGTAGCGCAGCCCGGCAGCGCACCTGCTTTGGGAGCAGGGGGTCGGAGGTTCAAATCCTCTCGCCCCGACCATCAATATAAACTATCAAATGCCCGAACCAATCGGGCATTTTTCATGCGATAGGACATCCCATGAACATCCCCGATGCCATCGAACAGGTCAAGCCCGACGCAGCGACCACCGAACCACTCGGTCGTGCCGCCAGCGTAGCCCTGCTCGTCACCTTCCTGCAACGCTTCGCCTTTGCGGTCAGCGAGGTGCTGCTGGTCTTCTACCTTGCTGATTTGGTGAAGGCGAACATCGGCTACACCAACGTGGAGGTAGGCATCCTCAGCGTGGTCATCTACGCCACCCAGATGCTTACCGCGCCGCCGCTGGGGGCGTTGTCCGACCGCTTGGGGCGGCGCACCATGCTGCTGCTCACCGCCGCGGTGGGCCTGTTCGCTACCCTTATCCCCCCCTTGACCAGCGCGTTCGCCCTGCTGATCGCCAACCGTGCGCTGGCGGGGGCCGCGAACGTGGGGGCTAGTCCGGCGGGGTTGGCTCTGCTCACCGACGCAACCGAGGCTTCACCGACGCGGCGGGGGCGGGCGGTCACATGGTATGAGGGTACCGGACTGGTGGGGCAGATTGGCAGCGTGGTGCTGTCCAGCGTGATTTGGCAGCTAATCGGGGTGGGCAGCTTCTACATCGCCTGCGCCCTGTTCGCCGCCTCGCTGTTGCTCACCGCCGCGCTGGTACGCGAGAGCTATCGGCCACATAAGGCGGGGGACGATGTAGACAAGGTTAGCGTGGATAGCGGCACATGGCTGGCCCTGCTGCGTAGCCCCCGCCTATGGGCCTTCGCCCCCATTTGGATTGCCGCCAACGCGATATTGGGGATGTGGTACACCTACACCGCCATCCTGCTGCTCAGTTACCCGCACAGCAGCAGCCAAGTATTGGTCGGCAGTTTCAATGGGCAATACATCGGCGCGGGGTTGACCTTCCTCGTCTACGGTTCGGTCTATGGCGCGGGGTTGGCCTATTGGTCGGGGCGGGTTGGGGCGGGGTCGCGGATGGGCATCATGCTGCTCGCCAGTGCTTCGGTGATTGCCGTCAGCGTGCTACTGCTCGCCTTCAATCACGCGGGCGGGTCGGTGCTGGCGTGGCTACTGCTGCTCCCCGCCGTCGCTGCGGTGATGGGCGAGAGCGCGTTCGTCCCCGCCGCCCTCGCCTATCTCACCGATTTGGCCGAACACGAGGGCGGGACGCACAATCGTGGCGCAGTCCTCGGCTTCTTCGGGACTGGCAACAGCATCGGCAACGTGCTGGGGGTGGTCATCGGCCTACTGTTCATTCAGACGCTGGGGCTGGCCTTCGATGGCCTGTTGCTGGGCA
>JBBSEE010000607.1:0-2450 GCA_038239995.1 Chloroflexia bacterium
ACGAACTTAATCGGCACCCCGGTGACGCTGCGAACCGACAGAGCCGCCCCCCCGCGCGTGTCGCCGTCCATCTTGGTCATGATCAGCCCTGTGACCCCCACCTGTCGGTTGAAGTCGTCGGCCACGCGCACCGCCTCTTGGCCGGTCATCGCGTCCACCACCAGCAGTATCTCGTGGGGGTGAACGCGGTCGCGGATTTGCTGCAACTCGCCCATCATCGCCTCGTCAATGTTCAGCCGCCCGGCGGTGTCGAGGATGACCATGTTCAGGTTGAGGTCGTGCGCCCGCTTCAGGGCGTTGACCGCGATATTCACCGGGTTGGCTCCTGCCGGTTCGCTGTAGACGGGGATGTTCAGTTGCTTACCCAACGTCTCTAGCTGGGTGATGGCGGCGGGGCGGTACACGTCGGCGGCGACTAGCAGGGGCCGTTGCCCTGTGTTCTTCCGCAGGTGCAGGGCCAGCTTGGCCACGGTCGTGGTCTTACCCGAACCTTGCAACCCCACTAGCATCACCACCGTAGGGGGGGTGCGGGCAAGGTTGAGCTTGGACTGCCCCTCGCCTAGCAGCCCGACTAGCTCATCGAACACAATCTTGACCACCTGCTGCGCGGGGCTGAGAGCCTGCATCACCTCGGCAGTCTTCGCCTTTGCCCCCACACTGGCGATAAACTCTTTGACCACCTTCAGGTTCACGTCGGCTTGCAGCAGGGCGCGGCGCACCTCGCTGAGGCCCTCGTCAATATCCACTTCGGTAAGGCGACCCTTGCTGCCGAGGCGGTCGAATACGCCCTGCAAGCGGTCGGATAGGGACTCGAACATAGCATCTCCTTACGGGAGACTAAAGATTAAAGATGAAGGCTATCCGCTTTTCTTTAATCTTTAGTCTTTAATCTTTAATCTGATTAGGGGTGACCAAAGGTGAAAGATTAAAGATGAAGACAACCAGCTTTTTCTTTAATCTTTCATCTTTAATCTTTAATCTGATTACTCGAACAGCGCATTGACGAAGTTGCGGGGGTCGAACTCGGCGAAATCGTCTACCTTCTCGCCCATGCCGATGTAGCGAATGGGGACGTTGACCTCGCGGCTGATGGCGAAGGCGATGCCGCCCTTAGCGGTGCCGTCCAGCTTGGTCAGTACAATGCCGCCCAGCTTGACCACATTGGTGAACTCGCGGGTTTGGCTGAGGGCGTTTTGCCCGGTAGTCGCGTCTATCACCAGTAGCACCTCGTGGGGGGCATTGGGGATAATTCGCCCCGCCACTTTACCAATCTTGCGTAGCTCCTCCATCAAGTTGGCCTTGTTGTGCAGCCGTCCCGCCGTGTCAATGATGAGCAAGTCGGCTTGCTGGGCAATCGCCTTCTGGCAGGCTTCGTAGACCACTGCGCCGGGGTCGCCCCCCTGCTGGCTGGCAACCACCTCGGCGTTGACCCGCTCGCCCCAAATCTGCAACTGCTCGATGGCGGCGGCGCGGAAGGTGTCAGCGGCGGCAAGGATGACCTTCTTGCCCTGTCGCTGGTAGTAGCGGGTCAGCTTGGCGATAGTGGTAGTCTTGCCCGTACCGTTCACCCCCACCACGAGAATGACGTGGACACGGCGGGCGGCAGGGCTGAAGCTGGCGGCGGGGTTGGTGGGGTTGGCAGGCTGCTCCGGCTCATCGGGCGGCACATAGCCGGGCTGCATCCACGCCTCGAACCGCGCCACCTTCTGCTCGTAACCCTCGGCCAACGCCTCGACCAACGCATCCTTGAGCGTATCGTATAGTTGGCTACGGTACTTCAGCCCTTGCTGCTGATAGCGGGTCCGCAGTACGTACATCACCTCGTCGGCGGTGATGGGACCAACATCGGATTGCAGCAGCAGGGCTTCAAGGTCCTCCCACATCGCCTCGTCAATCGGCTCACCGGCCTCCTCGCCGCGAAACAACCCCGCCAGTTGGCCGAAGATGCCCTGTCGGGTGCGGGCGAGGCTCTGTTCGACCTTGACTTGCTCCTCGGCCTGCTGCTCTGGCTGCTTGCGTTTTAGGAAATTGAACATAATCGCTTTCTGGCTAATAACGGATAAAAAGGGCGCACGATTGCGCCCTCAGCAGGTTCAGCATGGTAATTATACAATATTGGCGGGGGATGGGGCAAACCATTGCTACGATGAGCGGTGATGCGCTTCGGCATTCTCCCTCACCAACCTACCCACAGGGAACCCCACAAGGGGGTTTCCCGCTGGGAGAGGCTTTATCTTAATGCGCTTCACGCGGGGCGTTGATGCGCTTCGGCATTCTCCCTCACCAACCTCTCCCGCTGGGAGAGGCTTTATCTTAATGCGCTCCACACCTCATCGCTACGGCGTGGTCACACCCTTGTACACAATTTGGCACATCTGATCGCGCTGGATGTTGTTGTTGGGGCGGAAGGTGCCGTCGGGGTAGCCGTTGACCACGTTCTTGGCGTGGGC
>JBBSEE010000608.1:0-2444 GCA_038239995.1 Chloroflexia bacterium
CGCGGCTTGCAAGTGGCGGTGCAAGAACACGTGCCGCTGGTGGATGAGATCATCGTGCTGGACGGCAGCACCGAGGGACAGGCCGCCGCCGCCGCCCGCCAGCACGGCTTCCGCGCCTATCGCCAAGATGAGATATTGCCGGAAATTAGCACCTATGCGGGGCCGGGCAGCCTGCTGTGGAAGAGTGTCGCCTGCACCGAGGGCGACTTGCTCGTCTACCTCGATGTGCGTAGCTGGAAGGTGATTAGCGGCAGCGTGGCAGGGCTACTGGGGCCGTTGCTCGAAGAGTCCGGCTTGCAGATGGTGGTGGGCGGCGCGGCCCGGCATGGGGGGGATAATCCCGCCGACTGGTCGCTGGAGGCTTTGGCCGAGGCGATTAAGGGGGGGCGCAGCGAGGCCATCGCCGGAGTCTGCGCCCGCTTCTTCCCTGCGCTGGCCGGTCTCACCGAGCCGAATAGCTACGACATCGCTATTTATCGGCGCACCATCGAGCGGATGCCAATTGTGGCGGGGCCATGGGCAGCGGTGGGGATGCTGCTTGAGGTTATCCGCAGCCACGAGTTGAAAGGGCTGGGGCAGGTGGAGTTGCCCCGCCCCCTATTGGAGGATGGGCAGCACTTGGCGCACAAGACGCTGGGGCTGCTATCGCTGATGGGTCGCTATCTCCGCAGCGGCACTTATCGCACCGCGCGGGGGCGCAGCGTATCGCTGTCCGAGGTGGCCCAGTTGTATCAGATGATTGGCGGGCCGCGCGGGGCGAACCACCGCCGCATCGCCTACGATGTAGAGTTGCGCGAGTTGGAGACATTGGAGCTACCCCCGCTCATCCGCCTGCCCCAATATCTGGCGCGGCGGGGTAGTGGTGGCATGGGCCTTGCAAGCCCTTTATTGCTCCCCAACCCCGATTCGACAGACCTGTTATAATGTAACTATAACGAACTATGCCGCACCGTGCGACGTATATTGAGCGATGAGAGAACCGAAGTGGGGGAAGCAGGAGGTGAACAGCATGGATGATATAGAGGACAACATCAAGCCGAGCGGCAGGCGGCGACGGGCAGCAAGCAGCGAGGTGAGCGATGGCTATCGGTCGCACATAGGAGAGCGGCTGGAGCATCAAGCCCTGTTGCACGAGGACTTCGCGGACGAGGAGGCGGATGAGACGCTGGATGAGCCGGAGATTGGCGACGAACTTTATCAGGAGGTCAAGGGGATGGACACCGATGCGCTAGGCGAACCGACCAACCTGATTATCACTGGCGTGCCAGAGGGCGACATCCCCCCCGGCTTCGAGCTAGACGAGGATGAGGTGGCATTGGAGCTTGACCTGCGCCCCGGCGAAATGGAGGGCTTCAACACCGATGCGGTGCAACTCTACCTTAAGGAGATTAGCCGCGCCCCGCTGCTCAATACTGAGCAGGAGCTTGACCTTGCCCGTCGCATTGCGGGCGGCGACATTGATAGCACCCAACGGTTCGTGCTGGCAAACCTCCGCCTCGTGGTCAGCATCGCCAAGAAGTATGTGGGGCGTGGCCTCAGCCTGCTCGACTTGATTCAAGAGGGCAACATGGGGCTGATGCGGGCGGTCAACAAGTTCGACCCCGGTCGCGGCTACAAGTTCAGCACCTATGCCACATGGTGGATCCGCCAAGCGATTCTGCGGGCCATCTCCGAGCAGGCCCGCACCATCCGCCTGCCCGCCCATATTAGCGAGAGCATCAGTCGGGTCAGCAAGGTGGGGCAAGAGATTCTGCAACGCACCGGCAAGCCCGCCACCCCAGAGGATATTGCCAAATCCACCGGCCTCGAAGTGCAAAGGGTGCGCGACATCCTCAAGAGTATGCAGACCCCCATCAGCCTCGAAACCTCGATTGGCGACGAGGGGGATGAGACCACGCTGGGCGACTTCATCCGCGACGAGTCCGCGGTCAGCCCCGAAGAAGCGGCGGGGCGTAGTATGCTGCGGCAGGAAATCCGCGATACCCTCTCCGAGGTGCTAACCCCCCGCGAGCAGATGGTGCTGCAACTCCGCTTTGGGCTGGGCAACGGGCATCAGTATCCGCTAGAGAAGGTGGGCGAGCAACTGGGTGTCACCCGCGAACGGGTGCGCCAAATCGAAACCGAGGCACTGCGTAAGCTCCGCACCCCCGCCCTCGCCAGCCGCCTGCGCGAGTATCTACAGTGATGAGATTAAAGATTAAAGGTTAAAGATTAAAGCAGAAGGCTGCTCCTGAATTCAGGAGCAGCCTTCTGCTTATCTAGCCTGCAAGGTACATGGGGGGAAACTAGCGGGGGTCTGGGGGGTTGACCCCCAGCTGCTCAAGCACATCTCCGCCCCTCGAAAGCATAGCCGCTAGCAAACAGCCGCTTTGTAAGTGGTAAGTGATGAATGAAACGCATCCGCTTTATCCGCTGCTCCGCTGAACCTAATCCGCTGGCGGGCC
>JBBSEE010000609.1:0-2436 GCA_038239995.1 Chloroflexia bacterium
ACCAAATACATCGGCAGCAACTACGAGAGCGTGCAGTACGGCGAGAAGCAAGCGCAGGCCTTCCCCGCCGCGACCGACTTCGGCAGCGGCAGCATCACCCTCACCGACGACAAGGGGCTGACCGCCGCGGACCGCGCCTACGCTAGCAGCCTAGAGCAGTGGCTGAACCAGCAAGCGGCGCAGGCGGGAATGCCGATTACCAACATCTGGTCGGCGACGAGCAAGCCGCAACTCGTCAGCTTCCTGAACAGCGCGGACGGCACCACCACCCTGATTAGCTTCAGCTACACCAAGGCCTTCGAGGACGCAAAGGCGATACAGGCGGCGAAGGACATCCGCGCCCAGTTCGACCCCTCGCACGCAGCCATCCCCCCCACCCTCACCGCCCACCTCACGGGCGACAACCCGATTTGGGTTGACTACAACCAAGCCAGCGCGGACAGCATCAACAAATCCACGACTATCACCCTGATACTGGTCATCACTATCCTGCTGATTATCTACCGTTCGCCGGTCTCCCCGCTCATCCCCCTGATGACGATTGGCTTCTCCTATCTGATTGCTCAAGGTATCGTGGCGGCGTTGGCGAAGAACTTTGGCCTCAGCGTCAGCAGCTTCACCGACATCTTCATGCTGGTGGTGATGTTCGGGGCGGGTACCGACTACTGCCTGTTCCTCATCAGCCGCTTCAAGGAGGAGTTGCAGAAGTTCGACCTCAGTCATGGCGGCGACCCCCAGCACAGCCACAACATCACGGTCAGCCGCCCCGCCCGCCTCAGCGCCACCACCAACTCGGTGATTAAGGTGGGCGAGGCGGTCAGCAGCAGCGCGGCCACCGTGATTATCGGGATGGGGGGGATGGGCTTCGCCGAGTTCGGCCTGTTCAACACCGCCGGACCCGCGATTGCGATTGGGGTGGCAGTCGCCCTGCTGGCGGGCCTCACCCTCACCCCCGCGCTCACCTACCTGCTGGGGGGCTACGCCTTCTGGCCGGTCAAGTTGCAGGCGGGCAGCTTCAAGCCGTCGCGGGTGTGGGGCGCGGTGGCGAACGTAGTGGTCGCCCGCCCCCTGCTCACCGCCGCGTTGGTGTTGCTCATCCTCACCCCCTTCGCCGCTAACGCCTTCTTCGGCCATCGCTCGTTCGACACCCTCAACGAGCTACCTAGCGATGCCGATTCGCACAAGGGCTTCGAGGTGATGCTCACCCGCTATAGCCCCGGCGAATTGCTGCCCACCTCGGTATTGGTTCAAGCCCCGAACGGTATCTGGGACAACGCCACCCTCAAGCGGCTGGACGATTACGTGGCCGCGATTGACCAACTGGATGGGGTGAAGCAGGCCCGCACTGCCACCCGCCCACTCGGTACGCCCATCCCCTACACCATGTACGCGCTCAACGACCAAGTGAAGCAGGCTCTCGCCTACTACATCTCGCCGGACGGCAAGAGCGTGCGCGTGGATGTGATTCTGCGCGATGAGCCGTTCAGCCCCGCCGCCCGTGACGTGATTCCCCGCCTGCGCGACCTCTCGCACCGCACATGGGCGGGGGCGGGCGAATCGGCCGTGGTGGGTGGCACCACCGCCATCAACTACGACATCGAGCAACTGACCCAAGCGGACACGCTCAGGGTAGGGGCAATCGTACTGGCGGGTATCTTCATCGTGCTGCTACTCCTGCTCCGCAACCTGCTCACCCCCTTGTACCTACTTGCCACTATCCTGCTCAGTTACGGGGCGACGCTAGGCCTCACCGTGCTGATATTCCAGCAGATACCCGGCAAGGATGGGCTGGCATGGTCGGTGTCCTTCTTCCAGTTCATCAGCCTTGTGGCCTTGGGGATGGACTACAACATCCTGCTAATTAGTCGGGTCAAGGAGGAGACCGCGATACACGGCATCCGCGAAGGGGTGCGTCGCGCGGTCGCCAGCACCGGAGGCATCATCACCAGTTGCGGGCTAATCATGGCGGGGACGTTCGCCTCGCTGATGTTCTCCAGCCTCAGCACCAACGTGCAGCTAGGCTTCGCCATCACCCTCGGCGTGCTGCTCGATACCTTCGTGATCCGCGCCGCCCTCGTCCCCGCCATCTTCGTGCTGGTGGGCGAGTGGTCGCAGTCCCGCCCCTGGCTGGCCCGCCTCGCCGGGGTCAAGCCGGAGGTTCGGCCTGCGCTGGTCGCTGCACCCCAACCCCCCGTCGGCAGCAGCGATGCTACCCAGCCATCAACATAAAACCAGCCGACGGACGGGAAAAGTAACCAGCGGACTCGAAAGCGGACCAGCGAGGGCTTTGGGGAGAATGCTGAACTACCAACAAAGCAAAAAGCCCCCAGCGGGGGTTTGGGGGAGAAATGATGAACTGCCCACAAAGCAAAAAGCCCCCAGCGGGGGTTTGGGGGAGAAATGATGAACTGCCCGCCACCAAAAAGCCCCCAGCGG
>JBBSEE010000610.1:0-2435 GCA_038239995.1 Chloroflexia bacterium
GACCATTACGTGGTCGAGGAGTCGCATGTGCATGGCACCCATGAGGGGCCGTTGTTCGGTATCCCGCCCAGCGGCAAGCATATCGAGTTCGATCTAGTCATCTACTTCCCCTTCCGCGACGGGGAAATCATGGGCGAACGGCTCTACCTAGACGTGAACAGCATCACCCAGCAGGCAATGATTGGAGCCGAGGCTTCCGCCCAAGCTGATGCTGAGGTGAAGGATGAGGATTTGGTGGGTGGGGGATAATAAAGGTGTAAAATGCCAAAGAAACCGAGCGGCGCACCATGCGCCGCTCGGCTTTTGTCCGTAGTAAGCTGTGCCGCCCTCTTACTTGACGGTGAAGGTAGAGAGGTAGTCAACCCCAGAGTCGTAGCCGTGCGCGACGAAGGAGTAGGTGCCTGCGAGCAGGCCAGTGGTGTCGAAGTTGTCAATCTCGTACAGGCCGGTGCCGTCGGCGTAGTCAATCACGCCCACATCCTCGGCACTGCCGTCGGGGTTGTTGACCCAGAAGCGCAGCTTCTCGCCGGGGGTGAAGTTACGCATCACGAAGTTGTACATGTGGGTGGGGTCAGTGCGGCTCGGCACGACATCGGCCTGCTGCACTTGGTCGCCGGTGCCATCCGAGGCGTTATCCGAGCCGACCGTAAAGTCCACGCGGTTGGAGAGCGACGCGCCGCCGCCATTAGGGCCTTCATCGGACCAAATGGCAATCGCGTTGGCAATCGCGTTGTTGCTGGTGCTGCCGCGGAAGCTGACCCCTAGCGAGACCGGCTGAGGCAAGAAGGTGAGGGTCGCGGTCACACCACTGCCGGGCAGGATTCTGCCGTAGCTGATGAGCGCGAGGTTGACATCGGGGTCGGTGTCAATCGCGGCCAGATAGGCATCCGAACTGGTGAAGCTGGCGTTGGTCAGCTTCAGGTTGCCCATATCCAGCGGCATGGCGGCAAACACATCGGTGGCATCCGCCCCGCCGAAGTTCCAAGCCGCGAGGTCGAAGTTGACCGGCTGGCCTACCGCCACCGTGATATTGGGGTTGACGCGGAGGCGCAGGACGATGTTGGCGAAGTCGCGTTGGCTATGGGTTTCGGCGGCGGAAGACAGCATCGGGCTAACTAGCAGTGCCAACATCAGCACCCCCACTAGCCCTGCGCCGCGCACCGACCACTTACGATTAAACATGGAGACTTTCCCCTTTCCTAAATAGGTTTGGTGATTGGAATAGAAGCCCGGCAACGGCCCTGGGTCCCTCATAGGGACGCATCCTTAGCTGCGCTTGCGGCATCTGCTGCATAACAAGCCACCACTATTAGGGACTTTTTGGGATAGTCAGGGGTTGAGCCGGGCAGAGCAGCAGAAGTGCAAGCATCTTTTGCCCTTGCACGCTCATTATAGCAACAAAGACTCAAAATTGTCAATAGCGCAAGCCTGCCAATTCTAGGGGACAAATTACCTTGTTTATGGTAGTATTGACCGGCCAACAATATGATAAAAGGGGGGCGCACGATGAACCACAATCTAACCGTGATTAACGCGAACATCTACACGATGAATCAAGCACAGCCGCAGGCCACCGCGCTGGCGGTGCGGGATGGCAGCATTGCCTACATCGGTGATAATCGGGCCGACGCGCTGGCGGCCAGCGGGGGTGGAGCGACCTTGAACTTGGCGGGGGCGGCCCTGCTGCCCGGCCTCAGCGACGCGCACATCCACTTCACATGGTACAGCTTGGGGCTAAGTCAAGTCCCGCTAGAAGGGGTCTCCAGCCTAGAGCAAGCATCGGCCTTGATTAAGCAACGGGCGGCGAGTACCCCGGTGGGGGAGTGGATTGGCGGCTGGGGTTGGAATCACCACCTCTGGGGGGGCATCCTGCCCACCCGCCAGCAGCTAGACGAGGTCGCGCCCCATCACCCCGTGCTGCTGACCCGCAAGGATGGACATAGCATATGGGCGAACAGTGCGGCGTTGGCGGCGGCGGGGATTGGCGCGAACACCCCCGACCCGCCCGGCGGGGTCATCCTCCGTGACCAGCATGGGGAGCCGAGCGGCATCGTGCAGGAGAACCCGGCCATGGACCTGCTGTATGCCGCCCAGCCCGACCCCAGCGCGGAGCAACTGATGGCTGCCATCGAGCAGGGCACGCGGGTGGCCCACCGTGTGGGGCTGACCGGCATCCACGACATCGAACACGCCGCCCAGTTTGCCGCCTTCCAGCGGCTACGCGAGGGGGGGCGGCTACGGCTGCGGGTCTACAACATGATACGCCACGACCAGCTTGATGCCGCCCTAGCGTTGGGTCTCCGCACCGGCTGGGGCGACGATTGGCTGCGCTTCGGCCACCTCAAGCTGTTCAGCGACGGTTCGCTCGGTTCGCTAACTGCCGATATGCTTGCCCCCTTCACCGGCAGCGACAGCCGGGGGGTAGAAGTGACCAC
>JBBSEE010000611.1:0-2402 GCA_038239995.1 Chloroflexia bacterium
GCAGGGCGCAGGGGATTACAGAAAGCGAGGTTAGAGATGAGCGACGATACCAAGCGGGATAAGATGGTGATAGCCTGCAACCTAAGTGCCGCGGAGATGGCTGCCCGCGAACGTGAACTGGCGGATAGCGTCTTCAGCCAAGCCGAGCAGGTGGAGGAGTTGGCGGACGGCTACGCTTTGCGCTTCCCCGGCAGCGACGAGTGGGCCAATCGGCTGCTACAATTCATCACCTTCGAGCGGGCTTGCTGTCCGTTCTTCAGTTTCGAGCTAGGCTTCGAGCCGAATCAAGGCCCAATTTGGCTGCGGATACATGGCCCTGAAGGGGTGAAAGAGGTGATTGCCGAGATGTTGAGGTAAGCCCTGATTTGCTATTCGTCGCACTGATTTGGTATCATTGCAAAGCAGTGTGCCACATCAATGCCGATGAACCCTCTCCTTGTCGGTACAAAGGGAGAGATTTTTATGCCTCGGCAATCCAAAAACTAAAATCCAAAATCGAAGATGGTGGTAAGATGAAGCCAGTGTGGTGGGACGACGAGCATAAGGCGGTGGCGATTGTAGACCAGACGCGCCTGCCGTTGGAGGTCGTCAACCTGCGCTACAGCGATTACCGTGCCCTAGCGGAGGCGATTCGCACCATGAAGCTGCGCGGCGCACCGGCGATTGGGGTGGCCGCTGCCTATGGCGTGGCTCTGGCCGCTGCCTATAGCGAGGTTAGCGATACCGCCGCGCTGTTGCGCGAGGTGCAGCAGGCCACTGCGCTGCTAGCCGAAACTCGCCCGACCGCAGTCAATCTGTTCTGGGCGTTGCGGCGGATGAACGAACTGGCGCAGCAGCTAGCCACCGAGACTGACGCGCCGACCATGCGCGAGATGCTGCTGACCGAGGCCAAGTCTATCGAAACTGAAGACGATGCTGCTTGCCGCGCGATGGGCGCACACGGGGCCACGCTGGTCGCGGATGGGGCGAACATCCTCACCCACTGCAACGCGGGCGGGCTAGCGACCACCGGCTATGGCAGCGCAGTGGGGGTGATTCGCGCCGCGCACGAGGCGGGCAAGCGCGTCCACGTCTACGTAGACGAAACCCGCCCCCTGTTGCAAGGGGCGCGGCTAACCGCCTTCGAGTTGCAGCAGGCTGGTATCCCCATGACCCTGATTACCGATAGCATGGCCGCCCACTTCATGGCGCAGGGACAGGTTGACCTCGTAGTGGTGGGGGCTGACCGCATCGCCAGCAATGGTGACACCGCGAACAAGATTGGCACCTATGGCGTGGCGGTGCTGGCCCACGCGCACGGTATCCCCTTCTACGTCGCCGCCCCGCGCAGCACGATTGACCCCCACATCCCCGATGGCCGCCACATCCCCATCGAGCAACGCAAGGCGGAGGAAGTAACCACCCTTGCGGGACAGCGCATCGCCCCCCTCGGCATCGCGGTCGCCAACCCCGCCTTCGATGTCACCCCCAGCAAGTACATCACCGCCATCATCACCGAAAGCGGCATCTTCCGCCCGCCTTATGATTTCAGCTAATCGCCTCATTACCAGCAACACAGCCAACGGATTGAAAAAACGGATAAACGGATTAAAGCAGCGTCCGACATTCGGACCTGATTAGGGAGAGATGAAGCATTGGACAATCCAAAATCTAAAATCCAAAATCTAAAATCAAAGCGGGTCATCGTCAGCGGCTCGGTCGCCTATGACAATATTATGGTCTTCCCCGGCTACTTCAAGGAACACATCCTGCCCGACAAGGTGCATATGTTGAGCGTCAGCTTCCTTGTCGAGTCGCTGAAGAAGCAATATGGTGGGGTTGCCAGCAACATCAGCTACAGTCTCGGCCTGCTGGGTGAACGGCCAGAGTTGTTCGCTACGGTGGGAGAGGACTTCGAGGGCTATCGCGCGTGGCTGGAGAGCGTGGGGGTGGACACCCGCTTCACCAAAGTGGTGGCGGGCGACTTTACCGCCTCCTGCTTCATCACTACCGATATGGACGACAATCAGCTAGTCGCCTTCTACCCCGGCGCGATGAGCCACACTGCCAACATATCGCTGAACGATACGGGGGTTGAGGCGGGTGCAGCGGGATTGGTGGTGATTGGCCCCAGTTCGCCAGAGGGCATCTTGCAGACCACAAAGGAGTGTCAGGAACTAGGCCTCCCCTACCTGTACGCCCCCACCCAGCAGATTGTGCGGATGAGCGGCGATGAGCTAACCGACGGCCTGCGCCATGCTTATGCGGTGGTCAGCAACGACTACGAGTACGAAATGATACGCAACAAGACTGGCCTGTCGCCTGAAGACATCGCCCGCGACACGCCCTACGTGTTCGTCACCCTCGGCGGGGAAGGTTCATTCTGCTTGCACGCAGGTGAACGGGTCAACATCCCCATCGCC
>JBBSEE010000612.1:0-2394 GCA_038239995.1 Chloroflexia bacterium
GATTGCGCAAATCGCCTCCCCATCCCTAATCCACACCTTTACCTTCACCTCACCCCCATCTGGCGAGTATTTTATCGCATTGCTAATCAGGTTGAACAGCACCTGCTCGATGCGGGAGGGGTCGGCCTCTACCTCAATGGATGATACGTCGGCCCCATAGGTTAGGCGATGCTCACTGGTGGCGCGGAGTTGCTCTACCGCCTCATAAGCGAGGGTCACTAGGTCGGTAGGATGGCGTTGCAGCTCCAACTGTTGCGAATGAATGCGTCTAACGTCGAGTAGCTCGTCAATCAGTTCCCCCATCTTGCCCGCCTGCCGCTCGATGATCTCGATGTTGCCGAGGGTATGTTGCCATTGCTCTTGGGTAAGGCTGACAGTTTCGCCTTCAACTGCCACCTTTGTAGCGCGACGCAGCAAGGCTTGAGCATAACCCTTCACTGAGGTTATCGGGGTCTTCAATTCGTGACTGGCGATGGAGAGGAACTCATCCTTAGCGCGGCTGACTTCCTCACTACGGGCCACCTGTATCTGGTAGCGGCGCGAGACGTTGCTAAGGTAGAAAAGGATAGCTACTGCCAGCAAGGCGGCGGCGACGAGGGCAATAAGCAGATAATTGTTAAGTACCACCAGTTGGGTGCGCTGGTTAGTTTGCTCGATTCTAAGCTGGCCCACGTACTGAATAAGGTCGTTGGCATCGCTACGGAAGTCATCAAAAAACTGCTTACCTGAGCCTGCGGCCACTTTGCTCATCACCTCACTACGCTGGCCGGATTTGACTAGCACAATCTCAGGCGCGGCAATTTGGTCCTGCCAGGCGGTAGCTGCGTCCTTCACCGCTGCCAACAAAGCAGGTGCTTGTCCACCAACCTGCGCGGCCTGCTGGGCGGCGGTAGACCACAAATCGGCTAGCTCACTGCGACCACGATTATACGGCTCAAGGAATCTTTCATCACCCGTAATGATGTAACCTCGTTCGCCAGTCTCTTGGTCTACCATCAGGTTGTTGATGCGCTGCGCCGTAGTCTCCAGTACGGTGGTTTCGCCTACCTCTTGGTTGCCAAGGCGGATGATGGTGGAGGTAATCAAACTAGGCACCACGAGGAGCAGAACGAGGATGAGAACCAATACGCCTACCGCCACTACAACGCGGCGGTCAATGGGGATACGGCGGCTAGGTTGTGGAGAATAGTTGGTCACAATCGCTCCGGTAAGATGCGATTAACATCTACATAACAGGCAAATTATATCACGACACTGATGGATCTTGCAAAATGCGAAGGTGAAAGCATTGTGATAAAATAGAGACATGAGCGAAACGACCAAAACTGTTGGCATCCTGATATTCGATGAGGTCGAGGTGCTGGACTTCGGCGGCCCATTCGAGGTCTTCAGCGTAACCCGACGATTGGGGGCGGCCACCAGCAACGAGGATGACCTGCCCTTCCGCGTCTATCTTATCGCCGAGGGTGAGGGGCTGGTCCGCACGCGGGGTGGGATGATGGTGCAACCGCACTACACCACCGCCCACTGTCCGCCGCTGGATTGGCTGCTGGTGCCGGGCGGCTGGGGCACGCGCCGCGAAGTGAACAACCAGCCGCTGATTGAGTGGATAGCGGCCACCGATAAGCACACCGAACTGATCACCTCGGTCTGCACCGGCGCGTTCCTGTTGGCCGCGGCGGGGCTGCTGGACGGCAAGCGGGCCACCACCCACTGGCAGAGCATCGCGCGTATGGCCCGCGCCTACCCGAAAGTCAACGTGCTAGCCGAAGCCCGCTACGTGGACGAGGGCCATATCGTTACCTCGGCGGGCATCAGCGCGGGGATAGATATGGCTCTGCACCTCGTGACCCGTTGGCTGGGCGAAGCGGTGGCGGCGCAGACGGCGCGGTCTATGGAGTATGCCATAAACCTTGACCGGCTGTGATATGATTAACGTATGACTAGGAAGGTGAAGCATATGTCCGTCAATCTGCAAGAGCCAGAAATCAATGCTCTCGTGACCGCATCGCAGAATGTGGCAATCAAGTCCATCAAGCTGACCAACCTGCTCTCCTTCGGCCCACACACTGAGCCGCTGGAGCTAAGGCCGTTGAATATCCTGATAGGCGCAAATGGATCGGGCAAGTCGAACTTCATCAAGGCGATTAGCTTGCTTCAGTCTGCCCCCAGTGATTTGACCACCGCGTTTACCCGCAGTCGCGTCGAGGCTCACAATTGGATTTGGGCCTTCAAAGGGGAAGCGCGTAAAGATGACACGATGCCCGCCCTTGACGTTACCGTTAATACACCGTCAAGTGCCGATTTGCCCAATCCCCAAACTCTACGCTACTACCTTTCGTTTATGTACGCTGCTTTTACCGAACAAGCAGGGGCTAGAGTTCTTGAAGAGAA
>JBBSEE010000613.1:0-2392 GCA_038239995.1 Chloroflexia bacterium
AGGGCTTGGGCCTTGTCGCCGAGGGCATTAAAGATGTAACCGATGTGGACTAGTATACTTGCCTCAGCACCCTTATTTCCCGACGCTTGTACTAGCTCTAGCGCACGTTCACACCAACTGAGCTTGGTCGGCCAGAGACCTTGCAGCCTCATGTATGTGTCAGCGGCGTAGATATAGCCCAGCGTCAGCTTCTCATCGTCGGTACCGTTCACCCCGCCCCACGCCTGCGCTATCTGCGGCCACTCGCGGGCGATGCGCTGCCAGTCGTCGGGGTTCTCGTCCATCAGGGCGCGGTAGTATTCGGCGTGGCCGCGCTGGTGGGTGAGGGGTAGGGGCTTGGCTCGCTTCTGGGCGACCGCGTGGATGGTCTGGTGGACGCTGAGGCGGCCATCCTCGGCCTGCTCCAGCAGGTTGCCCGCGAGTAGCGCGTCCACCGCTGCCGCATCAGTGTAGCTCACTGCCGCAAGGGCTTCAGCGGTGAAGCTCTCCGGCTTGGCGACAAAGTGGGCAAGGACTTCAAAGGCGACGAGGGCAGTGGGCGAAAGTACGGTGAGGCTGAGGGCAATCACCGCTTCCAGCGAAAGATTGCGTTCGCGGTCCACGAGGTTCAGCCACGTATCCACCTGTTGCACCTCGGCCTCGGCTTGGATGGTGAGGAGCTGGAAGCGACGCTTGGCGGCAATGAAGGCGGCAATCAGGGTGAGGGCCAGTGGCAACCCGTCCACCCGTTGGGCAATCAGCCGCATGGTGCCGGGCTGGAGGGTAACTTGCTGCTGGGGGTCGGCTTGGGGGATGAGTTCGGCCAGCAGGGCCACCGCCTCATCCTCGGTCAAGGGTTTAGCCTTTTGGTAGTGGCGGTCGAAAGCGTGGGCTACCTCCTCCCCGCGCGTGGTGAGCAGGCAGGCGCAGCCGGGGTGGAGGACAGTGCGGAGGGTGGTCACATCGGCCAACTGCCAAACATCGTCGAAGATGATGAGGAAGGGGCGACCGCGCATTCCTTGTCGCACGCAGGCGGGTAGCTGGTCGGTAGAAACTACCCCATCGAAGGTAGCACCGAGTTCCACTGCCCAGTCGCGCAGGATACGGTCAGTGGGGTTGTCAGCGGGGCGTTCGACTTGGCCGATACCAGCCCAGAGGATACCGCCGCTGAACCGCTGGCGTATCTCGCTATCCCATGCGAGGGCGATGGCAAGGGCGGTCTTGCCCACCCCCGGCATCCCGGCAAGCGCAGATATGGCGCAGCTATCGCCCACCGCCAGCCGCGCCTTGAGGCTGCTAATCGCCTCGTCGCGGCCCACCAGCGTGTAATCGGGCGGCAGCGGCACCCGCGCAAACACCGGGCCGGGCGGTGGCTCGCCGTAGTTCCATGTATTATTCTGCATGCCAGAGCCGCTGTTGACTGGGCCGTTCACCCCGCCGAAGTTGTTGACCGTGCCGCCGCTCATGGTTCGCGCTCCCCTACTCGAAGGTGGATGTAGTCAGAGCGAGTATAGCCGCAAAGTAGTGGATAGTCAAGCGCGTCACTCCCAATGAAGGTTTTGCCCCTCGCTTGACTATAACAGAGGTTGGCAGATATAATCGGCTAGTGATAGGGAGGGGCTGAGGATGAGACGCAACTATTTCGGGGTAATCTTGGGGCTATGCGCCGCGGCGATGTTGCTGGGCAGCACGCTGGATGAGGCGATGCGCCTCGGCGGTGCTACCCCCGCGCGTAGCGCGGCGGCCAGCAGCGGGGGCGACTACGACCCCTACGGCGGCTGGAATGGGCTGCCGATTGCCAACCCCGACGGCTACTTCCGCAGCGCGGTAGTCAGCGGCACTAGCTGGCTAGTCACACCCAGCGGCCATGCCTTCTTCAGCGTGGGGCCGAACGTGACCGGCTACTCGCCGTCGCCGCCGCCCGCCATCTTCGACAGCTACGCCCAACGGATGTACGACAAGTACCGCTCGTTCGACGCATGGTTCAACGTGGCCGGGCCGCAACTGTTGGGCTGGGGCTACAACACGCTGGGCGGCTGGAGCGGCGGGGGCATCGAGCAACGCCATATCCTCGCCCAAACCCGCGTCCTCTCCCTCGGCGGCCTGAGCATGAACGCCCCCTACAACGTGCGTCGCATCAACCCCGACTTCCCCGATGTGTTCGACCCTAGCTTCAGCAGCGCAGTCGGCCAAATCGTGACCAACTCGATTGCCAGCGCGGACATCACCGACACATGGCTGCTCGGCTACTATCTCGACAACGAACTATGGTGGTTCAAGGACGGCTACTGGCTGGACCGCCCCGACTACACCCTCAGCGAGAACTTCATCGCCCAGCCCCGCGACGTGGCCGGCAAGGGAGCATGGGTCAGCTACCTGCAAGCGCATTACAACAGCATCAGCACCCTGAACG
>JBBSEE010000614.1:0-2390 GCA_038239995.1 Chloroflexia bacterium
ACGGTGTGCAACTCGTCAATGAACAGGATTATCTCTTTGTGGGCCTTCTTAATCTCATCCATTACCCCCTTGAGCCGCTCCTCGAACTCACCACGAAACTTGCTGCCAGCGACCAGCGCGGCCATGTCCAGCGACAGCACCCGCTTGCCCATCAGTATCTCCGGCACATCGCCACTGGCAATTTGCTGGGCTAGCCCCTCGACACTCGCGGTCTTGCCCACACCGGGTTCACCGATTAGCACCGGGTTGTTCTTGGTGCGACGGGCCAACACCTGCATCACGCGGCGCACCTCGTCGCTACGGCCAATTACGGGGTCGAGTTGACCGCTGCGGGCCATTGCGGTCAGGTCAATGCTATAGCGTTCCAGCAGTTGGTAGCGACCTTCAGCTTGAGCGTCGGTGGGGTGGGCGTTGCCACGCACTTCCTTCAAGGCAGCGTTGACCCGCTCTGGGGTAACATTGAACTCTTGGAGCAGGCGGACTGAGGCAGCTTGGGGGCTACGTTCGCCCGCGATGGCGAGCAAAATGTGTTCGGTGCTGATGTAGGTGTCGCCGAGGCGGTCGGCCTCGTGAGCTACGGCTTCGAGCAGCCGATTGGCCCGCATGGTGATGTATATCTGCATCCCCCCGTAGCTAGAGGTGTTAGCGGGGCTGACAATCACATTGAGGGCCTCTTCGAGTTTCGCGCTGAGGCGAGGGATGTCCACGTTCATCTTCTGAAGGATACGCGCGACGGTGCTTTCCGACTGGCGCAATAGGGCGAGCAATACGTGTTCCACATCTAGTTGGCTATGCTGCTTCTGCTGCATAATCTCGTGGGCTAGCTGGATTGCCTCCTGCGCCTTCTCCGTAAATCTGGGGTTCATAATCAGTTTTCCTCGCTTCTGGGTCTCACCTTAATCACACCCAAAGGCGGGCAGGATGCGGGCAAGAATAGCAGATGTGCATATGTTGGTATGTCCAATTATCGGGTTACATAATATACGTCTATTGTAACCCAAAGGGCGGCGGTTTACCACTAGAGCAGCATTAGAAGTTAGTGGCCCTCAAGCTGGCGGGGGCCGAACTCCTGCTCCATCAGGCGACGCAGCGCATCCAGTTGCCGCTCCATCTCTAGCATCTGTTCGCGCATATTCAGGATAATCTCCGCCCCCGCGAGGTTCACGCCGAGGTCGTTGACCAGCCGCTGAATAGTCTGGAGCCGCTCGATGTCGGCATCGGAATAGAGGCGGATGTTGCCACCGCTACGTTGGGGGTTGACCAGCCCCACCCGCTCGTACAGGCGCAGGGTTTGGGGGTGGACACGGAGCATTTGGGCGGCTACGCTGATGACATAGCGGGGTTCGCGCTTGTTGGGTTGGTCGTTCATCGCTTACTTCTCCCGCAGTTCGCGCAATTCCTCGATGCGGTCGCGCTCATAGTCACTGAGGTGGGTGGGCAGCACCACTTCTACTTTTGCCAGCAGGTCGCCCTTGCGCTCATTGTTGCCCAGCACTGGCATCCCCTGACCGCTGAGGCGGAAGACGCGCCCGTTCTGGGTCTCGGCGGGGATACGCAGGGCTAGCTTGCCGCCGCGCGGGGTGGGCACCTCGACCTCGCCGCCCAACAGTGCGGTGTAGAGGTCAACCGGCAGATTGACGCGCACATTGTCGCCCTCGCGCTCGAAGCGGTGGCTGGGCAGCACGGTGATGACGAGGTAGAGGTCGCCGCGCGGCCCGCCGTTGCGCCCCGGCCCCCCCAGCCCCATGAGCTTGTCCCGCCTGCCATTGGTCACGCCCGCCGGTATCTTCACCTCAAGCTGACGGGTACGGCTGGTCACACCATCGCCATGGCAGGTGGGGCAAGTCTGCACCTCGCTGCGCCCACTGACGGTCACGCGCTTGACTCCGTCGCCGCCACAGGTGGGGCAAGGCTCATGCACTTGCATCTGGAGGATGCGCTGAGTGCCGTTGTACGCTTCTTCGAGGCTAATCTCTACCGGCTGGTCGTAATCCTCCCCCTTCAGCGGGCGGGTCGAGGAGGTGAAGCCGGGGCCATACCCGCTGTAGCCGCCCCGCCCCGCACTGGTGCGGGTGTTGCTGTAGCCGCTGCCACCGAAGATGGTCTCGAAGAAGTCGCTGTAGTCGCCCATATCCTCAGTTGTATAGGTGCGAGTGTAGCCACCTCCGCTGTTGGGCGCAGCGTAGCGGCTGAAGTCGAAGCCGCCTTCCGCCCCGGCCTGCTGGTATCGCTCCCAGTCGCTGCCGAACTGGTCATACTTCTTGCGCTTGTCGGGGTCGGACAGCACTTCGTATGCCTCGTTAATCTCCTTGAACCGCTTCTCCGCGTCCTTGTTGCTAGGATTGACATCGGGGTGATATTTGCGGGCCAGCTTGCGGTACGCGCTCTTC
>JBBSEE010000615.1:0-2388 GCA_038239995.1 Chloroflexia bacterium
ATTGCCTCCTTAAGTTGTGATGGGGCGAAACCGCCCGCGAGTTTGTATCAGCGAATGGCCTGCAATCTCATCTTAGCACAAATGTTCCCCCTTGTCAATCTCAGGAGCCTCATACTTTGTCTAGCTATAACCGCCAATCCAAAATCCCCAATCTAAAATCCAAAATCGGCAGCGGGAGTGCCCCCGGCAAGGTCATCCTTTGCGGCGAACACGCGGTGGTCTACGGCCAACCCGCACTGGCGGTACCGGTCAATGGGGTGCAGGCGCGGGTGACGGTGCAGACCAGCGAACAGCCGGGCTTGACCGTGCATAGCCTGAACCTCGACCGCCTGCCCGTTGATGAGCAGGGGCGCATCAATGAACGCTTGCACGCGGTGGCGGCGCGAGTAGCCGACCTAATAGGCATCCTATGCGTAAGCGACCAACAGCCCGAACCTAACGGCGGCCTACTGATTACCCTCGACTCGAACATCCCGATAGAGCGCGGGCTGGGTAGCGGGGCGGCGATCGGGGTGGCGATGATACGCGCCTTCGCCGCCTACTTTGCCCTCGACCTCAGCGACGCGCAAGTGTCGGCCATGGCCTACGAAACCGAAAAGCTACATCACGGCACCCCCAGCGGGATTGACAACACGGTGGTGGCTTACAATCAGCCGGTCTACTTCGTGCGTGAGCAGCCGATTGAGTTGCTGCAAGTTCGTTCCCCCCTGCACCTGCTGATTGCCGACAGCGGCACGCGGGGCAGCACTGCCGACATCGTGGCCGGGGTGCGCCAGCGGCGCGAGGCCGACCCTAGCCGCTACGATGCGCTGTTCGACCAAATTGGGGCGGTAGCGCGGATGGCGAAGGGGGCGATTGAGGTCGGCGACATCAGCAACCTCGGCCTCTTGTTCAACCACAACCAGCAGTTGCTTGAGCAAATCGGGGTATCCAGCCCCGCGTTGCAGCGGCTGTGCGCGGCGACGGTAGGAGCGGGGGCGTGGGGGGCGAAGCTGTCGGGGGCGGGTCAGGGCGGGAACATGATTGCCCTCGTTACGCCGCCGACCGAAGCAGCGGTGGGTGAGGCGTTGCGGGCAGCGGGGGCGGTCAACGTGATTGCCACCACTGTTGCGCCCACTAAAGGAGGGCACTCTTGATTGAACCGGCATCGCTTCGCACCTACCTCGACGACGCGGCCCAGCGCGGCGAACTCGTCACCATCCGGCGCGAGGTCAGCGCCGAGCTAGAGGCGGCGGCGGTGATCAACCAGCTAGCCCCCCGCCCCGTCTTGTTCACGCGGGTGCGGGGCAAGCTGGGCCGCGTCGCCGCCAACGTGGCCGCCAGCCGCGACCACTGTGCCCACGCCCTCGACCTGCCCCCCGACCAAGTGATGACCGCGCTCACCGCCGCGCTGGAACACCCGCAGCCCCCTACATGGCAGATGACCGACAACGCCCCCTGCCATCAGGTGGTAGAGGACATGGTAGACCTCGACCTCATCCCCATCCTCACCCACTTCGCCACCGACCCCGGCCCCTACATCACCAGCGGGGTGTGCATCATCCGCGACCCCGAACTCGGCCCCAACGCCAGCTATCATCGCCTGCTGCAACTGGATAACCGCCGTTTCGCCGCGCGGCTGGTGGAGGGGCGGGGCACGGATGCTGCCCTGAAGAAGCTACCCGCCGACCGCGACCTAGAGATTGCGATTTGCCTCGGCGCACCCCCCCACGTGATGCTCGCCGCCGCGATGTCCCCCGCCCCCGGCGTGGATGAGATGAGCATTGCCAACGCCCTCGCCCCCACCCCGATGACCCGCTGCCTGAGCAACTCCCTGTCCGTCCCCGCCACCTGCGAGTGGGTGCTAGAAGGGCGGGTCACTCACGAATTGCACGCCGAAGGGCCGTTCGTGGACTTGACCGAGACCCTCGATTTGGTGCGCCCACAGCCAATTATCGTGATTGACCGTATCACCCACCGCCGCGACCCCATCTACGACGCGCTGCTACCGGGCGGGCTGGAACACAAGTCGCTGATGGGCGTGCCGCGTGAACCGACCATCTTCCACGCGGTCAATGCGGTGTGCATCTGTCGTGATGTGTACATCACCCCCGGCGGGGCTAGCTGGCTACACGCAGTGGTGCAAATCGCCAAGCGCAACCCCGACGATGGCGAAAAGGCGATTTATGCCGCCTTCAAGGGCCACCCCTCGCTCAAGCAGGTCATCATCGTGGACGACGACATTGACCCCCGCAACCCCAACGCGGTGGAATGGGCAGTCGCCACCCGCTTCCAAGCCGACCGCAACCTCGTGGTCATCCCCGATGCGGGTTCATCCTCGCTCGACCCCTCCGCCTTGCACCGCCCCGGCCAGAAGTCGAAGGGCGCAAAAATGGGCCTCGATGCCAC
>JBBSEE010000616.1:0-2373 GCA_038239995.1 Chloroflexia bacterium
GCAGCGACCGCTCGCCTCACAGATGGGGCAATCCACGGGGTGGTCAACGTCCAAGGCCTCTAGCACGCGCCGCTTCTCCTCGCGCACATGGTCGGTATTGGTCAAGACCACTTGGCCGTCCGCCGCCGGGGTGCCGCAGGAGATGACCGTATCCATCCCCTTCCGCCCGCTGACCTCGACCACGCACATTCGGCACGCGCCATAAGCCCGCAGCCCCGGCAGGTAGCAGAAGTTGGAGATGTTGATACCCAGCTTGCGGGCCGCATCAATCAGATACGTCCCCTTCGGCACCGTCACGCTGATACCATCAATGGTCAAGGTTACGTCTGCCATGCCTAGTTGTCCCCTCTCGCGTAAACCTTTGGGTTCGCTTACTGCAACGGAGTGCCAATCCCGCCGGTACAGGCGGCCCCATGTTCGGGCGCGTCCGTGCCGTCACGGTGCTTGGCGATGAACTGATTGAGCAAATCGTACTGGCCGGGGTTGAGCCGCATCTGGTAGCCCGTCTTACCCCCGCCCCCCCACGCCGAGGCCACTATGGGGGCGGGCAAGTTGTTGTAGGGACTGAGCAGCAGGTAAGTGTTGCTGCCCACTATCCCGCGCAGGGTGTTCACCACGCTAGAGTCGAGGTTGGGCTGGTAGGTAATCCATACCGCGCCATGCTCCAGATCGTGAACCGCGTTCGCATCGTTGAGCGGCTTGTCGTAGATGCCGCAATTCATCCATTGCGGGTTGTGCGGCCCACCCACCGGCGGCACCACGTTGGGAGCGACGGTCGCGTAGTCAATCGGGGTAGTGCGATGAACCCCCGCGCCACTGACGTTGAAGGTCAACTCTTTGCCTAGCGGCTGATTGGCATTGTTGAAGTTATTGCCACCATTGCTCCCGCCACTGAATAGGGTGATAACTAGGAAGCCTAGCACCAGTACCGCGACTAGCACCCCGCCCACGATGATGGGGGTGGGCAAACCGCTGCTGACCGGCTGCTGGCGGGGGACAGTGCGGGCGGTACCACCCACTTGGCGGCTGGGATTGGACCGCTTTATCTGGCTCTGCGGCGCGTTACCGGATGCAGACGGCTGGTCCTTCTTAGTCGGCTGGCCGCTGCTGGGGCGGGGCTGAGTTTTCTTGGTGGATTGCTGGCTCATTTATCTCTCGATCTTCTAGCGTTTGGCGGGAGCAAGGGTAATCACGTTGCTCTTGCCGTTAGTCGCCGCGGTCGCCAGTTGGGATAGGCGGCCATAGGCGGGGTTGAGTTTACGTCGCTCTTGGATGGCAACTAGGGCTTCGTTACGTCCGGTGGGGTCGGATTGGTTCAGGATTGCCTCCATGAACTCATCGCGGAACAGTTCGATGGCACTGAGGGTAGGGAGGGGGGCGGCTTGGCCGAGGCCGCAGAGCGACATATTGATGACGTGGTCGCTCCACTCCTTCAGCGCATCCATATCCTCTGGCCTGCCGAGGCCGGTGGCAATGCGGTCGAGGATGTCGAGCAGGTTTTTGGTGCCCACCCGACAGGGCACGCACTTGCCGCAACTCTCGTAGCGGTTGAAGCGCATCCAGTAGCGGGTCATATCCACTATCGAAACGGTGTCATCGTAGACCACGAAGCCGCCGCTGCCCAGCACCCCGCCGATGCTGCCCATATCTTGCGGCCCGTTGTCGAAGGTCATTTGCAGGTCGAGGTGTTGCTCCAGCATCAGCCCGCCCGATGTGCCGCCCGTCTGAATCGCCTTGAAGGGGCGGTCGTGGCGGATGCCGCCACCTACCTTGTACACAATGTCGCGCATGGTAGTGCCGAGGGGCACCTCGCTGAGGCCAACGTACTTGGGTAGGCCCATCAGCGTGACCATCTTAGTGCCGGGCGACTTGGCGGTGCCGAGGCCGAGGAACCAGTCCGCCCCCCGATTGATGATGTCGGGCACGTTCATCATCGTCTCCACGTTGTTCACGCAGGTGGGCTTGCCCCACAGCCCTGCCTCCACGCTGCGGGGGGGCTTGGTGCGCGGCATGGCGCGTTGGCCTTCGATACCGAACTGCAACGCGCTGGCCTCGCCGCTGATGTACGCCCCACCACCCATGTATACTTGGATGTCGAGGTCGTAGCCGCTACCGAGGATGTTCTGGCCGAGGAAACCGGCATCCCGCGCCTGCTGCACCGCGTGTTCCATAGTCTTAATCGCAAGGGGATACTCGTCGCCGATGTAGATGTAGCCAATATGGCTGCCAATCGCAAACGCTTCGATAATCATCCCCTCGATGAGCATATGCGGTTCGCCTTCCATGATGCGGCGGTCCTTGAACACATTTGGCTCACCTTCGTGCGCGTTGCAGATGGTGTACTTGGGTTCACCTTTGGCGTTGCGTGCCCCC
>JBBSEE010000617.1:0-2369 GCA_038239995.1 Chloroflexia bacterium
GGATTTTGGATAAGTTTTGTGCTTCATCGGGGCGAGTTCAACCCGCCCCTACGTCCGCTTCATCAGGGCGAGTGCAAACCGCCCCTACATTCATCACTCAACACTCACGCCTCAAGCCACATCCCTCATCCCTCAGTAGGCACGGCGGTTGTTGCGGGTGGCGATGCCCCGCGCGATGAGACCGGAGATGATGGGCAGGCCGAGGTAGAGCGGCACCAGCAGACAGAGGCCGAGGCCGAGGGTGAAGATGCTGAAGACCGCGCCGACCGCGAACAGGAAGGTGGCTGCCCCCCAACCGAACAGCAGCAGCAGTACGCCGCCAATGATGTTGCCCGCGTACATATGCCCGATGCCGAGGAAGCCGAGGTAGCCGAGCAGTTCGAGCAGGAAGGCCACATTGGGGTCGCGGCGGTTAGTGTGCATCCCCGCGCCGTATTGCGGCTGCTGATAGGCACTGTTCACCTGATAGCCAACCGGAGGCTGGTAGGCGGGGGGTGGTGCTTGATAGCCGGACTGAGGCGGTAGTTGTGGTTGCGCCGCATAGCCGGGCTGATGATAGGCGGGCGGCGGTGTGGGGGTGGAGTAGCCGCTGGGGTCGTCGCTGGGGGGTGGGGTTGGCCCTTGATAGGGGCTGACTGGCGTGCCTTCGTACTTGGCGAGTTCGCCAGTGGGTTGCGGGTTATGGTTATTGTCCATGTGGTATCAATCGCTCCTTTCGCGCTTTCGGGGTATATGACAGGGGCAGAGCGAAGATTGTTTCAGCGCAGCGATGGGTTGGCGCGGTAAACTTGGCGGCTGACTAGATACTGGTCCAGCCGCGCCTCATCCACGCGCACCCCGATACCGGGGCCGTTAGGCACGCTAATCGTACCGCGATGCGGCCCGCTGGTTCGCAGGGTGAAGGGCGCGGCGATGATGTCCTCGGCGTAGAAGCGGTTGCTGGCGGAGAGGTCGCCTACCATAGTGAAGCCGGGCAGCGAGGCGAGGGCGAGGTTGATGGCCCGCCCCACCCCCGTCTCTAGCATCCCGC
The DNA here is from genome assembly GCA_038239995.1 of Chloroflexia bacterium. Classification (GTDB taxonomy): domain Bacteria; phylum Chloroflexota; class Chloroflexia; order QHBQ01; family QHBQ01; genus QHBQ01. Next base: position 1,031 of record JBBSEE010000617.1, read on the forward strand.
CACACCAGACCGGAATGTGGTTCGCCACACAATAGTCGTGTATCGCCACCGCCTCGGTAATCCCACCGACTCGCCCGCGCTTGATGTTGATGATGCGGGTCGCGCCTAGCTGGTGGGCCTTGCGGGCATCGTCGCGGGTGCGGATGCTCTCATCGAGGCAGATGGGGGTGGCAAGCTGGGCTTGGAGGGTGGCATGGTCAATAATATCGTCCTCGGCCAGCGGCTGTTCGATGAGCAGCAGGCCGAACTGGTCGAGCTGCTGCAAGGCGGCAAGGTGGTCGGGGGCAAGGGTGTAGGCGGAATTGGCATCCACCTGTAGCGGCACGTCGGGGAAGCGGGCGCGGATAGCGGCGGTGGGGGTGACATCGCGATGCGGCTTAATCTTGATTTTGATGCGCTGGTAGCCCTGCTCAAGGAAGTCGGCCACCTGCTCTACTAGTTGCTCATCACTGGCGGCAATCCCGATGCTCACCCCCGCGGCAATCTGCTGACGCACCCCACCGAGGTAACGCCACAAGGCTTGACCGGCCTGCTGCGCGGCAATGTCCCACAGCGCATCCTCCAACGCCGCCTTTGCCATGCGATTGCCGCGAATGGGGGCGAAGCGGGCGGCGTAAGCGGCAGGACTGTCCACCGGCTGGTCTAGCAGTTGGGGGATGATGTAATCGGCAAGGATATGGCGGGCGGTAACGTTGTCTTCCTCGTTATACAGCGGTTCGCGGAATGCGCTGCACTCGCCCCAGCCGGTCAGCCCGTCGCTGGTGTGCGCGACGATGAGCAGCACCTCGCGCACGGTGTCGCGGCCAAAGCTGGTCTCGAACGGACTAAGCAGGGGCAGGCGTAGGGTGAGTAGCTCGATGCGGGATAGTTTAATCATACGCTTTATCTCCCTCGCCCTGTGGGAGAGGGCTGGGGTGAGGGTTTCAAGGTTTCAGAGTTTCAAACTTTGCTAGCTTCCAGCTGATAGAACACCCGCCGCGCCGCCCCCTCGCCCACGCGGGTCATGCTGGTAACGTGGTAGCCGCGCCCAAAGTAGGTCTGGAACAGGGCGCGGGTCTGCATCCGCCACTCTAGGGCGGCATCCATGTCCGCATCCTTCAGCCGCTCGATTTGCGCCGGTATCTCCGCCCAGACCAGTGGTGCGCCCACCTCCAGCCTCACCTCCACCAACCGCCGCCCCGCGGGGTGGGCTTCGGTGACGGTGACTAGCTGGTGGTCGGGGGGCAACTGGTCGGTGGGCGCGGTCGGCTCATCCACCAACACGGCGAAGCCACCGTAATCATCGGGTTCGGGTTGCCCTTGCCCCGCAATGACGATGCGCCCCCAGTCGCGGCGGGGA
>JBBSEE010000618.1:0-2361 GCA_038239995.1 Chloroflexia bacterium
ATAGTTCTGCCTTTCTGTCCGAACCCAATTTTGGCCCATTATTCTGTAATTATACAACGAACGACAAGGCCAATGGTTCGCAGGGGCAACAATCCTCATCGTCTACACACTGCTAAGGCTAGTAACTCGCTCGAACAGGTGGTTTATCATCTCCTGCTGTATCGCTGGTCGGTTGGCGGCCAACTCCTCCACCCCTAGCGGGCCGAGCAGTACGTAGCCGTTGCCATCGCTATCCACGTGCAACTCGAACCGCGCCCGCTCGAAGTATTGCACCGTGTATCTATTCCCGTCTATCGCGCTTACCTCGTCGAACCGCTCGGTCAAGGGGTAGCCGAACACGGTCAAGCCGCCATGATTGCGCCAATAGCTGAGGAAACTCTTGCTCACGTTGTGCGCGGTGGCCTCGAAGAATTGGTTGTCGCCCGCTTTGAGCGGGGTGGCAGGGCTGGTGTTGTAGCTGCGTCTGCTCACGATATTGCCGCCCAGCCGCGTTAGCTGCACCGGATTGACCTTATCCTCGCTGTGCAACTCGAACCGCGCCCGCTCAAAATACTGCACCGTCATCCCATCCTCGCTAATCGCGTCGGTAATCGGGTAGCCGAACTGCGATAGGCCGCCCCATGTGTTCCAGAAGCCAAGAAACGGGCCACTAACCGTATGCCCCGTCTGCTCGAAGCTGCGCTGCAAGGGGTAACTGTTCTTGTTGAAGTAGTCGTAGACCGCCTTCGCAATCTTCGGGGTTTGGGCGCGGGCGGTATCCTCGGTGTCGAGGTTCTGGGCCAACACCACGATGACGAAGGGGCCGTTCGGCGCGTAGACAATGCCAGCATCGTGCATCAGGTCAAGCAGGTTGCCGGTTTTGTGCGCGACTGGCAAGCCGTCGGGCAGGTTGTCGGGGATGAGGAAGTTTAGCTCTTGGCGCAGCAGCATGTCCAGCATCCAGCGGCTTTCATCAGCGTGGACCAACCGGGCGGAGTAGAGCATCTCAAAGTAGCGCATCATATCGTCGGCACTGGTAAGGTTGTCGTTGTTGGGGTCGAAGATGGTGCGGTTCAGGCCATAATTTTGCAGCACGCTGTTGATGGCTTTTTGTCCGCCCACGGTGCGGATTAGCATCGCCGCCGCCGTATTATTGCTCTCGTCAATCATCAGTTCCGCCGCCCGCTGCACGGTTAGCTCGATGCCGGGGTCAATGCCGGGGTCGCCATTGGTATAATCTTCAATGTTATCGGCCAGTGTGGCGGTGATCCAGTCGCTATAGCCAATATCGCCCTGCGCGTGCATCGAAGCGAGGGCGAGCAGCACGTCTAGTTTGTAGAGGCTGGCAGAGACGAAGCGGTCATTACCACTAACCTCCGCCATTTGGCCGCTATCCATCCGCTTGACCGCAATCGCCCAATCGCCGGGCAGGTTTTGGACGCTTCGCTGCAAGATTTGCTGCAAATTACGGTCGGGCAGGTCGGGGGCACTACTCCAACGCAGCAAGTCCGCCGCGCTAGGGGTAGCATCATTTAGCCGCTGGGCTGCTGTGTGATTGGGGGAGACAAGCGTAAATACGATGATGACAGCCCATATGAAAGAGACTAGGCGAAACTTACACAACGAACATCACCTCCATAGTTATCACCTCGGTGAGGCTTAAAACCTAGATACTGAGCCGCCGATATTATAAGGAAAGCGACTTCACTCGTCAACCTCATCTACACACATTGCTGCCCATTGATGGCCTTATTGCCGCCGTAGCAGGTAAATCCCCGGTGTCAGCCCCCCAAACTTGACCCTGATGGTTTGCTCCAGCCGCCAATGTCGGCTATGCTCGTCCACCAGTTGTTGCATCAGCCTAATCTCGTGGGTGAGTAGCGCAAGCCGCGTGCCACTACGGGACACCCGCGCCGCCTCGCGCAGTATCGCAGGATATAGCTGCTCGTTCTCTGCGTGCGAACCGATTAGTGCGCCGAAGGGTAGGTCGGCGACCATCGCAGTGACGCTGCTGGGGCGGAGCGGTAGGCTGGTCGCGTCCCACTCGCCCAACGTGGCGTTGCCCCCATAGGCGAAGGCGGCAAGGTTCTGCGCGGCGCAGTTCAACGCGGCGCGGTCAATGTCGCAGCCGATTGCCACTTTCGCCCTTACGGTTGCCAGCCGTTCTACCAGCAGGCTGCCTGAGCCGCAGGCAAGGTTGAGGAACACATCGTCCGCGCTCGGTTGGGTCAGCTTCACCATTGCGTAGGCCACGGTCGCGTTCAGCGCACCGGGCATATTGCACACCCGCCACCCGCGCGTCACCAGTGGGCGCGGCGAGATGCGGGTTAGCACCTCCCAGCCGCCTGCGTTGAGGTTTGAGGTTTGAGGTTTGAGGCTTGC
>JBBSEE010000619.1:0-2361 GCA_038239995.1 Chloroflexia bacterium
ATCAGCGGCCAGTCATCATTCAACGCCCCTTGAAGCATCAGCGAACCCATACCATCGTAGTCGACCACTTGGGTGACTAGTAGCTCGCCCCCAATCAGCAGCGGCACCGCGAGGGCTACGCGGGTGATGAGCGGGATGAGGGCGTTGCGCAGCGCGTGCTTGAGGATGACCGCCCGCCAGCGCAGCCCCTTCGCCCATGCGGTCCGCACGTAATCGAGCTTCAGCACCTCCAGCATCGAGGAGCGGATGAAGCGGCTGAACCCCGCCATCAAGCCAAAGCCCAGCACGAAGCCCGGTATCAGCAGGTGCTTGAGGCGGACACCCATATCCCCATATTGGCCTACATCGCTGGGGTCGTCCACCACCCCGCCTAGGGGCAAATCGAACAGCCACCCTTGCCGCGCCAGCAGCAGCATCAGGGTGGCGAGGCAGAAGCTGGGCAAGCCCACCCCGATGAAGCTGATGAAGGTGAAGCCGTAGTCGCCAATCGAATATTGCTTCACCGCTGAGAAGATGCCAATCGGTATCGCCAACAATAGGGCGAACAGGATGGAGAAGGTAATCAGCACCAATGAGTTCATCGCTGGCCCGCGCAAGGGACTATCCGGCTCAGTAGTGACAGCACCAAATTGCTGACGCACGATTTTCTGGGTGCCGAAGATGAGGCCGGTGACAGTCTGCCCCTCGCCGAACTTCCACGACTTGCCCCAATTGCCGCTGAGGATGCCGCCCTGCCGTTGTAGCGATAGGCAAGTGCCGACGTTATCCCAGTTCAGCAAATCACCGCAGGCGGCCAGCTTGGCCTCGGAGTCGGCAATCTTGGGCGGCAAATCGCGCATCGCCTGCTCCACTTCGGCCTTGCGGTCGGGGTCGGTTACAGTGGGATATTCCTGCTGATAGTTGTAGAGTTGCAGCTTCAGGTAGTTGGGGTCTACTTCGGTGGCGGGCTTCCAGTTGTACAGCCAGAGGATGTAGCGCACCGGAAGGGGGTCGTTCAAGCCGTATAGCTCCTTGCCCCGCTCGATGGCCGCTTTTTGCACTGCGGGGCTAGGATATTGCGCTCCCCACAAATCGCAAATCGGCCCGCAATAGTTCAGATTGAGGATGAAATACATCACGATGGAAATGAGGAACAATATCAGCACGCTCTGCATACCGCGCCGCACAAGGTAGGTGGTCATCGCGGGGCTTTCCTCTCTGGCTCAGAGTTGGGGTCGGTGGTTAGAAAGAAAGTATCTGAAAAGGGCGAGTGCAACCCGCCCCTACGCAGAGAAACCGACTATTCAGAAACTTTCTTACAGTCCACCCTATACTAAATAGTCGCGAGTGCTGGTTTCGGTTCAAAATAGCGCGATTTTTGCCCCAAAATGCCTAACCCGCCCCGTCCACTGGCATAATTGGGGCAAGCGCATTATAATCTAAGCAGACCAACTTTGCGCGAGAGGTAAGCGATGAGCGAGAAAATCGGCAGCATCCACTTCGACCTACGGGAGGTGCTGAAGGGCGAGACCTGCCCCATCTGCCGCCTGATGCACCGCCATGTGGCCCGCTACCTCGACACCATCAGCTACGAGGCGGTCAACGATGTGGCGGTGCGCGACCAGTTGCGGGCCGCGCTGGGCTTCTGCCCCACCCATGCGTGGCAGTGGCTGGAGCTTAACAACGCGCTGGCGACCGCGATTATCTACCAAGACGTGCTGCGCGAACTGGGCCGCCGCCTCGACGAGTTGACCCCGCCCGACAGCGGGCTGCTCACCCGCCTCAAGCGGGGGCGAAAGGCTAACCCCTTGCCGCCTGCTGCCCCCTGCCCCGCCTGCGTGGTGCGCGACGAGGCGGAGCAACGGGTACTTGACACCTTCGTCCCCTTGCTGGCCGACACCGAGTTCAGCGACGAGTACCAGCGCAGCCGTGCCCGCCTTTGCCTCGCTCACCTCCGTGCCACCCTCGCCGCCCTCACTGACCCCACCATCTTCCGCCGCCTCATCAGCATCGAACAGGGCTTCATCGAGTTCACTAACGAGCAACTGGGCGAGCTAATCCGCAAGTACGACTATCGCTTCCGCCACGAGCAGGTGGGCGACGAGCGCGGCGCACCGGCCCGCGCGGTCAAACGCCTCGCCGGGATGAAAGATTTGTAAGCCAACCGTAACAAATCCGCTCCCTTTCACGTACAATACGGTGGGGTTGTGTTATAATGCCATCAGTTCGACGAGTGCGATAAACCCCGCCCCATCGGTATCAAGCTAAGGATGTCGGTTGTTGGGTAGGGTAGGCCGCGCGGCAGCAGCGCATCAGGGGGTGGGGGGGGTGTGCCCCCCCGGGGGGTGGGGCGTGCGGCCAGTCGGTTAGTGTGCAGTGGGG
>JBBSEE010000620.1:0-2358 GCA_038239995.1 Chloroflexia bacterium
GACCTAGCTGCGTGGGGAGTACAGGAGCCCGATGCCACCTACGTGGATTACATCATCGGTCAGATACGCGACCGGCTATACTGGCAATTTGGACTTGCGGTAAGGTATTTGGTAAGGATAAGATGATATAATACTGACAGACCATTTATCTCGCCGCACAAAAACAAGCCCCTTGTTTGACTTCTATAAAGTAGATAGTGGTATCTTATCATAAGCAGTGCCGAAGGAGCAACTTAATGAAGGCTATCCCCCCCACCGCCCAAGCAAAGTCCGCAGCCGCCACCCTTGCAGCCCTACTAATCGCCCTTATCCTCAACCAGACGCTGGGGCTGCTGTCTACCCCTAGCGTAGCTTCCCCCCAACCTCCCAGCCACGCCCAAGTAGTCGGCAGCGTGCCAGTGACGAGCCGCGCCGACACCGCCAACCCCTCCACCGCCCTCTATGTGTCAACCTCTAGTCAAGGCAACCCCCTCGGTAGCCCCAGCATCACCGCCTCCAAGGTCTATTCGCTGGCGGTGGATGTGAATGGCAACACCAGAGCCAACCCCGGTGATACTCTCGGCTACACCATCGCCATCACCAACGCGGCCGGGGGCAGCAATGCTCTGGGCATGAACTTCAACGATACCCTCGACCCCCATACCACCCTCGTGGCTGGCTCCGTCCACGCCTCGCCGCTGGCTTTCGATGATAGCTATACCGCAGTAGGCAACACCCTGCTGGCGGTAGGAGTCACGCCCCCAGCGGGCACCCCCGCAGTGCAGGTGGCGGGCAGTGTGCTGAACAACGATGTGCCGCTCAATAGCGAGAGCTTCAGCCTGAGCAGCCACTCCAACCCCACGCACGGCAGCCTTGTCCTGAACACCGACGGCACCTTCACCTACCTGCCCAATGTAGGCTACACCGGGGCGGATAGCTTCACCTACACCATCGTCACCGCCGCAGGTCTGAGCGACACCGGCACGGTCGCGATTACGGTCAGCAATATGGTCTGGTACGTGAACAACGCGGGGGCGAATGGTGATGGTCGCTCCACCTCGCCGTTCAACTACATGTGGATGAGCTGGATGCTAGCAATACCCCGGCGAATGGTGATGGTCGCTCCACCTCGCCGTTCAACTTGCTGGCGGGCTTGAACAGCAGCAGCGCGGCGGGCGACTACCTGTACGTCTTCACCGGCAGCGGCAATTATGGCGGCGGGCTGGTGCTGAAGGCTAACCAGACGCTGATTGGGCAAGGGGTAGCCCTGATTGTGGGCGGCTTCACCCTCAACCCCGCAGGCACGAGGCCGACTATCACCAACACTAGCGGCGATGCGATTACCCTGAACGCGAACAACACCATCGGCGGCCTGAATGTGACCACTGGCGGGGCGGCCCTGAATGGCATCAACGGCACGAGTGTGGGCAACCTGACCATCAACAACGTCTCCATCAGCGGGGCGGGGCAAGCGGTAAACATCGTCACCGGCGCGTTGAACGTCACCCTCGACAGCATCTCCACCACCAGCAGCACGGGTCGCGGGGTCAACCTCGACAGCGTGAGCGGCACATTCACCGGCAACGGCGGCGCGATTGCGGGCACTACGGGGAGCGGCTTCCGCGTTGACGCGGGGACGGCGGTAATTAGTTACGCGGGCAGCATCAACGTCAGCACCAGCCACTCGGTGGAAGTGACCAACCGTACCGGCGGCTCGGCCAGCTTCAGCGGGGCGATTAGCGACACCGGCACCGGCATCAGCCTGACCAGCAACACCGGCTCGACCATCAGCTTCAGTGGCAGCATCTCCGCCAGCACTGGAGCGAACCCCGCCTTCAGTGCCACCGGCGGGGGTACGGTGAACGTGACTGGCAGCAGCAACGTGCTGACTACCACCACTGCCACCGCGCTTAATGTAGCCAACACTACCATCGGGGCCAGCGGTATTACCTTCCGCAGTATCGCCTCGAACGGTGCGGCCAGTGGCATTGCCCTGAACAACACTGGGGCCAGCGGCGGCCTGAGCGTCACGGGTGTTAGCACGGCGGGCAGTGGTGGCACGGTCCAGAACTCCACCGCCGACGGCATCTCGCTGTTGAGTACCAGCAACGTATCCTTGAGCTACATGAACATCACCAACAACAGCGTCAATGGCCTCTATGGCAACCAATTGACCAACTTCACCATTGCCAACAGCAGCGTGACCAACAATAATACCAGCGTTACCCCGCTGAAGGCAGGCCTAGAGTTCGGCAACCTGCTCGGCACCTGCGCGATTAACAGCATGACGGTTAACGGCACCAAGGGCAATAACATCTACCTGAACCCCACCAGCGGCACCCTGACCAACCTCACCATCAGCGGCTTGACCATCGGCCC
>JBBSEE010000621.1:0-2355 GCA_038239995.1 Chloroflexia bacterium
GCCCAGTTCGCTAAGATGGTGGTGCTAGGCCTCGGCATCGCGCCTTACACCCCCAGCGGCTCACCCGACTTCACCGATGTGCAGCCCAGCTTCTTCGCCTTCGCCTTCATCGAGGCAGGCTTCCACGCCGGTATCCTCAGCGGCTACGACCCCGCCACCTGCACCGCCAACGATCAAACCTACCCTTGCTATCTGCCCAACCTTGCCATCACCCGCGGGCAGGCGGTGAAGCTGATAGTGATTGGCAAAGGCTGGCCGCTGGTTACGCCCGCAACCCCTACCCCCGACTGTCAGCCACCGTACCCAGCCCTCTGCGTCTACATCGAGACCGCGCGACAGCATGGGGTTGATTAACGGCTACCCCGACGGCACTTATCGCCCCAACGTCCCGATTCGCCGCGACGAGATGGCCCAGATAATCTATATGGCGATTACCACGCACTAGCCGCAAGTGTGATATAATCCCCCAATCATATTTGGCCGCACATCGGAGTGCTTGGGGGACGATGAAGCCCATCTATATCGCCATGGTCTGGCATCAGCATCAGCCTTACTACCGCACTACACAGGTGGCCGCGCCTGATGGCGACTTCGCCCTGCCGTGGGTGCGCCTGCACGCGGTCAAGGACTATCGGCATATGCTGCACCTGTTGGAGCAGCACCCTAACATCCACCAGACTATCAACCTCGTGCCCAGCCTAATCGAGCAGCTACACGACTACACGGAGGGGGTGATGGACCGCGAACTGCGCCTCACCCTCACCCCGGTGGAGCAGTTGTCCAATGCAGACAAGGCGCATATGCTCAACGCCTTCTTCTTCATCAACTGGGAGCGGGTGATTAGCCTATACCCTCGCTACCGCCAACTGCTCACCCTCAAGCAGCAGGCGGAGGGGGAGACGAACCTGCTCGGCCCCGCCTTCTGGCGCGACTTGCAGGTGTGGTTCAACCTTGCGTGGATTGACCCAGAGATGGTCGCCGCCGATGAGGCGCTAGCCGCGCTGGTGGTGCAGGGGCGCGACTTCAGCCCCACCGACGTGCAACTGGTGGTGGACAAGCAGATGGCGATTATCGCCGACATGGTGCCCGCGCATCGGCGGCTACAGCAGCGCGGCCAAATCGAGGTCAGCGTCTCGCCCTACTTCCACCCCATCCTGCCGCTGCTGCACGACAGCGACGCGGCCCGTATCGCCAGCCCCGGCCTGCCCCTACCCACGCGCCGGTTCGCCCACCCCGAAGACGCGGACGCGCAGTTGCGCCTCGCAGTGGAAGCGTATCAGCGCGAGTTTGGTCAAGCTCCACGCGGGATGTGGCCTAGCGAAGGGGCGGTCAGCCAGTCGGTGGTCGAACTGGCGGCGCGGCATGGTATCGGTTGGCTGGCTAGCGACGAGGCGGTGCTGGCTAGCAGCATCGGTTGGGGCGGGGTGGAGCGCGATTATTGGGGGCACTTGACCAATCCGTGGCTGCTCTACCAGCCCTATCGCGGCACGCTTGGGGACGGGCATGGCGAACCGCCCGCGCTCATCTTCCGCGACCATTTGCTCTCCGACCGCATCGGGTTCGTCTATCAGGGGATGGAGACGGGGGCGGCGGTGGTGGATATGCTGGACCGGCTGCACACCATTCGCAACCGCACACAGGAGGGCGACCGCCCCGCGCTGGTCAGCATCATCCTCGATGGGGAGAACTGCTGGGAGGGCTACCCCCACAATGGCAACGACTTCCTGCACGCGCTATACGCCGCCATCGAACAGGATTACACCCTGCAAACCTGCACGGTCAGCGAATACTTGGCCGCCTATCCGCCCACCGAGCGTATCGAACGGCTGTTCACCGCCAGTTGGATTGGCCGCAACCTCGAAACGTGGATTGGTGAACCGGAGCAGAACCGCGCGTGGGAATACCTCGCCGCCACCCGCGCCCAATTGCCGATGGCCGAGCCTGCGCCATCAGTGCCTACAACCCACCCCACTCAAACCTCAAACCTCAAACCTCAAACCTCGATAAAGGCGTGGCGCGAACTGTACATCGCCGAGGGCAGCGATTGGTTCTGGTGGTACTATAGCCACAACTGGTCGGCAGAGGAGGCCTTGTTCGACCAGATGTTCCGCTGTCACCTCCGCAACGTGTACGAGTTGCTGGGCCAGACCCCACCCGCCTACTTGGGGCAGCCGCTGATTGGCCTCAGCCAGCACCTGCGCCAGCATGAGCCGAGCGGCCACATCAACCCCCGCCTGTCAGGGGATACCGATGCCAGCGAGTGGAGCAATGCGGGATATGTAGAGCCGCAATCCAGCAGTGGGGCGATGCAAGTCGGCTACCTACCGCTGAAGCGGCTGTACTACGGCAGCAACC
>JBBSEE010000622.1:0-2354 GCA_038239995.1 Chloroflexia bacterium
TGTAGGGGCGTGATAAATCACGCCCTGCTGCCCTACCACCAGCACGGTTGCGCCGATAGCGGAGGCGAGTTCGTGGGTGTAGTCGCCCACCCCGCCGGGCTGGGGGCGATACTCTGCGGTGAGTAGGGCCAGCTTGGGGGCGATGATGGGGGGGGTGTAGCGGCGCAGGCCGTTGGCAAGCAGTTGGCGATAGCGGCGCACCCGCGCCGCCCGTAGGGGCCGCTTGTGGCCCAGCAACCACTTGCCAGCCTCGGCCAGCATCTGCCCCGTGTACAGCAGCTTCAGCCAGCCGCGCAGCAACCGTGCCTGCCGCCTGCCATGCCACTTCGCCCAGTAGCGCAGCTTGCTGACGTTGAAGTTAATCGCCCGCCGCGCCACATCCTGCGCCGCGCTGCCCCCCTCGTGGTGTATTACCGTAGTGGTGGGCAGATAGATAACCTGCCAGCCAGCAGCCTTAATGCGCCTGCACCAATCTAGCTCCTCGCTGTACATGAAGAAGCCGACATCCATCGCCCCCGCTTGCCTAATCGCGGTTTGGCGTACCACCATGCACGCGCCCATCACCCAGTCCACCGTATGGGGAGCATCGTCGGGCGTGTCCGCCATATAATAGCGGCCCGCCACCCCCAGCCGCACGGCCAGCCATTGTAGCGGGGTGGATTCGAGCATTGCGGTCAGCAGGGTAGGAAAGCGGCGGCGTGATGATTGTACCCGCCCATCTGCATAGGCCAGCCTCGGCCCTACCACCCCTACCTGCGGGTGCGCGTCCATGTAGCGCACCAGAGTGGCCGCGCTATCCGCGCTCAGTTCCGCATCGGGGTTGAGCAGCATCACGTACTGCCCCCGGCTCTCGGCGATGCCCTGATTCACCGCCGCGGGGAAGCCCCAGTTCTGCTCGTTGACTATCAGCCGCGCTTGGGGAAACTCGCGGCGTACCAACTCTGCCGAACCGTCCGTGCTGGCGTTGTCCACCACAATCACTTCGAGGTTCAGCCCCGATTGCGCGTAGCAGGTGGCGAGGCAGTGGCGCAGCAAGGCGGCCACGTTCCAGCTTACCACCACTATCGAAAGGTCAATCTCCCGCTCTAGGCTCATGGCAAGGATGATACCATATCCCCGCGCCGCATCGCAAGGGAAGCGCGTATGTTATAATCCTTGCATACCAGACAGCATAAACAGGAGGCCATATTATGACGGTCAAGTTTGGGGTGATTGCGCCGCAAGGTTGGCGCATGGATTTGGTGGGGATTACCGACCCCATCGAGCAATATGAGACCATGAGCCGCGTGGCCCAAGAGGCGGAGCGGCTGGACTTCGACTCAGTGTGGCTGTATGACCACTTTCACACCGTGCCGGAGCCGAGCCAAGAGCCGACCCTAGAGTGCTGGACTAGCACCGCCGCCCTTGCCCGTGACACCAGTCGCATCCGCATCGGCCAGATGGTGACGTGCAACAACTATCGCAGCCCCGCCCTGCTGGCAAAGATGGCTTCGACGGTGGACGCGCTCAGTCATGGCCGCCTCTTCTTCGGGATTGGCGCGGGCTGGTACGAGCAGGAGTATCTTGCCTATGGCTACGACTACCCTGCCGACAAAGAACGCTTGGCGATGCTAGCCGAGGGGGTGCAGGTCATCCGTGCGATGTGGACTGATGAGCTAGCCAACTTCGAGGGCAAGCACTATCGGGTCAAGGATGCGATTAACCAGCCTAAAGGGGTACAGCAGCCACATATCCCGCTGTTGATTGGCGGCAGCGGCGAACAGGTTACGCTCAAGATTGTGGCCCGTTACGGTGATGCCTGCAATATCGAAGGCTTTGACCCCGCCCTACACCGCCACAAGCACGATATGTTGCGCCAGCACTGCGAAACGGTGGGGCGCAAATATGACGACATCCTGCGTACCGCGCACGTGCGGGTGGGGATTGCTGACGATGATGCCGAGGCCGAGGCGATTAGCCGCAACGCGCGTGGCCCCGCCCGCCCGCTGGAAGAGTACCGCCGCAGCGTGGGGCTAATCGGTAAGCCTGATTATGTGGCTGAGACGCTGCAATCGCTGGTGGACGCGGGGGTGCAATACTTCATCTTCTATGTGTTCAACATTGCCCCCCTCGACCAATTGCGCCGCCTCGCCGCTGAGGTTATCCCGCTGATAAAATGAGATAACTCTGTCGGCACAAGCGCGGAAAATTAAAGCCCCAGCGGGGGTTTGGGGGAGAGCAGCCGATTAGACACTAAACCTAAGCCCCCAGCGGGGGTTGGGGGAGGAAGGCCGAAGTGCTAGGTGGCTAAAGTCGCTTTTCAGCCAAACAAGCAATTCAAGATTTCTCCCCCAACCCCCGCTGGGGGCTTGAAA
>JBBSEE010000623.1:0-2344 GCA_038239995.1 Chloroflexia bacterium
TGCGCCTGTTCTTCTGGCATCAGAATCGCGCCGTAGCCAATCTCCGTCACCTTATGCACCATTTGTTCAGGGGTAACCAGGCTGGGATCGTAGCTGACCGTGGCCCGTTCGGTAGCAAGATTGACTGCGGCCTGCTGGATGCCGGGCAGCTTGCCCAGGCCGCGCTCCACATGGCGCACGCAACTGGCGCAGGTCATGCCGGTGATGGCGAGATTCATCTGCTTGTGGCCGGGGGCGATCACTATCACGGCGGGCACAGCCTCGGGCGGAGCAACCACTGCCGCTGCGCCACGTTGGAACGGCTGCCCGCCCAGTTGCACCGCCTCGTAGCTCTTCTCTTCCTTCGGGGTTTCAATTGCCATATAATAAGCTCCTTTTGAGTGACTGCACTGGACTTATACCAGCGACGCAGGATGGATGTAACGTATTTATACCTGGTTACTGCTGGTTGGCTGCATATGGTGTGCGGTCAGGCTGTGGGGGTTAGCGCCGGAGTGGCCGCAGGGGTTGACATGAACGATGATCTCCTCCAGCTTGGGCAGTTCGTGGAAAAGGTGGTGGCGCACCTGCTCGGCGATTTGATGACTGCTCTTGGTGGGCAAGTCCTCGTCTACGGTGATGTTTAGCTCGACCCGCAGACGGTGGCCCAGCCAGCGCACCCGTACACTCTCTACCGCAACTACCCCTTCCACCTCAGCCGCTTCATGTTCCACTGTGTCTACCAGTTCCGGATCGACCGCATCCATCAGCCGCCGCCACATCGCTACCGAGGTGTCCTTGAGGATGAAAAGGATGGCGATGGTGATGAGCAGGCCAACCAGGGGGTCGGCCTGGGGGAAGCCCAACCATACGCCAATCACCCCAAACAACACCGCAAGGCTGGTGAGACCGTCAGTGCGGGCGTGCTGGCCGTCGGCGACCAGTGCCGCGCTGCCAATTTCGTTGCCCACCCGGATGCGGAACACAGCGACAATCTCGTTGCCAAGAAAGCCGATAATCGAGGCGACCGCCACCCAGCCGAGGTTGCTAACTGCGGTGGGGTTGATTAGCTTTGTCACCGATTCGTAGCCAGCGATAATCGTGCTGAGGAGGATCATCAGCACGATGAACACCCCGGCGATGTCCTCGGCGCGGCCATAGCCGTAGGTGTAGCGGCGGTTGGCGGCGCGGCGACCTAGCGAGAAGGCAATCCACAGGGGAACGGCGGTAAGCGCGTCGGCGAAGTTGTGGATGGTGTCGGCAAGTAGACCTACGCTGCCGCTGGTGAATACGACAATTAGCTGGATTAGCGCAGTTGCGCCCAAGCCAATCAGCGACAACTTCAACGCCCAGATGCCGCGTGCGCTATCCTCCAAGGCGCTGTCGGTGTTCACCCCGGCATGGCTATGACCGTGACCGAAAGGCAGGAGTTGGCGCAGCCAGCCGAGTGGGCCGGATGTGTGTTCGTGTTCGTGTTCGTGGTCATGGTCATGGTCATGGTCATGGGTATCTGGCTGCATACTGCTCTTCTTTCTAAGGGGAATAGTACATTTACCTACTCCGATCGCTAGCCTACTTGCCCGCCATTTGGTACAGTTCCACCAGCTCACCCACCACTTGGTCGGTGCGATGCTCCGAAATCGCCAGCGGTACGCAACTTTGCAGATGGCCCTTAAGTAGCAGGCTCTCCAGTTTCTCAATGGCGCGACGCACTGCGTAGGTCTGCTTGAGGATGTCCACGCAATACTGGTCCTCTTCAATCATCTTGCGGACACCCGCGAGGTGGCCTTCGATATAGTTCAGCCGCTTGAGGGCATCGGCGCTAGTTGTGGCTTGCATCTGTAATCTCCTATCCAGCAGGCAAACCGCCCGCGTCGGGCAGCCCGCCTAGCCTACTTCTTGCTACGCTGCCGGGTAGCCTGCCTCGTCCAGTGCAGCGCGGATCTGCTGTTCGCTTACCTTCGCGGCATCGTAGCGAATCTCGGCCTCTTTGCCTTCAAGGTTGACCTTGACCTCCGCGACTCCAAGCAGCCCTTTCGCCGCCTTAGTCACCGTCATCACGCAGTGGTCGCAGTCCATGTCCGGTAGGTTCAACTTTAGGTCAGTCATCTCGACACGCTCCTTTTGGTTGGGGTGATAAGGTTAATTTGGATACATCAGTGAGTTTGGGCTGGCCCTCGGTCCGAGGGTCGGTTTTGTCCCCCACGATAGCCTCGGCCCCCGATACCCCTTCGCGGGTGGCCGCATCCTTAATCAGCGGGTTGTGCCTCGTGCTCACCCCCACCCCCCCGGGGGGGGTTTACAATACATTATACCCTCCTACATCTCCGATGTCAAGGTAGGAAATACCGCCGCCGATGTTACA
>JBBSEE010000624.1:0-2342 GCA_038239995.1 Chloroflexia bacterium
AGCAGGATACCCAGCGTCAACCCATAGGCGGCATGGCGCAGCAGTTGGCCGACGAAGCCGGTTTTGGTCGCCAAGCCGGGCATCTCCCCGCTGTGGATGGTAGGATTGAAGCGGTCCAGCAGCGGTGCGCCAGGGTAGAGAGTGCCATTTTCGATGTTGATGAATATCAGCCCCCGCAGCCAGTCGGGGCCGGGCAGTCGGTCACGCGCGTAGGCGGCATAGACGTAGGCGAGGAACACGCTGAAGCTGTAGTGCAGTGCCGTGCCGACGATAGGCCACGCGCGTCGCCGCCCGAACATCTCCCCCAGCATCCGCAGGTCGTTCTCCGGATAGTGCAGCAGCCGCATATCCACGCTCATCTCGGCCAGAAATGCGCTGCCCGCCGCCAGCCCCGCGCCAATCACCCGCGCATGGTCGAGTTCGCTGATGCGCTTGCTCAGGTCGTTCATGTATCCTCCCTTGCTAATGACTCCCCGCCTATTGGAATGGGGCGTTTTGCGCGATTCGCACCCATCCCCCAGCCCCTCCTGCGGGGAGAGATGAATAGAGGGGTTACTAGTTTAGCACACCTTATGCCAACCCATGTAGGGCAAAAAGAAACCGCCCCGATAGGAGCGGTTCTTTGTGTGTTGCGCGTAGGGGCGCACATCAGTGCGCCAGTTTAGAGGTATGATTAGCCGTTGTAGGAGTCGTCGTATACGGCCCAGTGAGTAATACCATAGGTACCGTAGCCGTTGGTATTGGACAGGATGTAAATCTTCTTCAGCGGTGCGCCAGCTTCCACCGCGATGCCCTTGCTGAAGTATTGGTCGTAGCCGTTGGTGCCGGTTTCCGGTCCGGTGGCCCAACCGAGGCGGGTGCGTACCTGTGCGCCGGTCTGTTCGCGCCAAACCTTGCCGAAGCCGAACTTGGGGGCGTAGAGGCCGGGGGGCGGGGTTTCCGTGCCACCGGGGTCGCTGCCATCCTTGTAGTCGTCGCTGAACACCTTGACCGAGCCGTCATCGAACAGGGCGTAGATGACCTTGTACTGATAGCCGCCGCTGTAGGTGACGATGGTGTCAATCATCTGCCCATGCTGGAAGTATTGTTGGGCGACTTGCTTCATGTAGGGATGGTCTTCGTAGGTGCAACCCAGTGCCTGTTGCACATCGGGGTGCTGCGACCAGACGAGGCCGAGGCCGAGCGAGGGGGTCTTCGTGCAGGTAGTGGGGTCGAACACCGGCTTGCCGCCATCATTGTAACGCCAATCGTAGTAGTGCTGGCCGATGTTGCCCATCTGCACGCGGTAAGCAGCGGGCAGGCTGGGGACGTAGGTGAGGACGCGCCGCTCGTAGGGTTGGATCAGCACGTCGCTGTTGGGCTGGCCCGCAATCTTCACCTTGGCCCAGTAGGCCTCGCCGATGGGGTAGCCGGTGGCGTAGAAGTAGGGGTCGCTGAGGCGGGCGTTGACCTGCTTGCCGCCCTCGATGACCGGGCCGCTCTGGTTCAGGAAGGCCCAGAACACGGCGGGGATGTTGTGATGGGTGGCCGCCTCGTAGTAGGCAATCTGGCTGCCGGGGTCGCTGGCCTTGGCCGAGTCGGTGCCCACGCTGCCGATGCGGTTGATGGTGGAAATCGCGTACTGGCCCACTTGGCTGGCGGTGTCGTACAGCAAGCTGCCGAAGCTGGCGTAGGTGGGGGCACTGAGGTCGTCGGGGTCAGAGGCGAGGTCAATGTTGGCGGCGTAGCGGTACTTGTAGGTGCTGTTGCCAATCTGCTCTTTGCCGGTGATTAGCTCGACGGTGAGCAGGCCATTGGTGACGTAGAACTTGCTGGTCTTGTCGCCGCTGGGGTTGTTAATCTCCATGCGGCTCTTGTCGAAATATTGCACCAGCCGCTTGCCGCCCGCCCCCTCGGCGTAATCCTCCATCGTGGTATAGCCGGGTTGTGGCCCCCAGTAGTAGCCGCGACTGATGCCGTTCTGCCCTACGAGGGAGTCGGTGCGATTCCACACCGTTTGGAAGGCGGGGTCGGCGAAAGTGTTGGCGGCCTTGGCGTTGCCGCCGAGGACGGGGAGCAGGGTGGCGATGAGCAGCAGGGCGGCAACGATGCCGCGCAGACGCTTGTTTGTAAACATGACTGCTATCTCTCCTTATAGTTTAGTGTGCGGCCTGAGCCGCTGGGTGGGCAGGGGAGCAAATTAGCTGCCCCGCGATTATCCCCTTCTGCATGAGGGGGCGAATATGAAGTAGGTCACAAGGTCGCGTATACGTGTCCTGATTATAGCAACGAATCATCGGGGTATAGGTTGCGCGGGCGACTCTGGTGTGTCAATTAGTTGACACTCGCCCATCTCCCACCCC
>JBBSEE010000625.1:0-2341 GCA_038239995.1 Chloroflexia bacterium
CACCGCGCCACCGAGGTGCTACCCGGCTGGAGCTTGAACCAAGACAACGCCCGTTGGGTGGCGGAGATTTGTCGCCGATTGGATGGCATCCCATTGGCAATTGAGCTAGCCGCGGCGCGGGTCAAGTTCCGCACCGTGCGCGAAATCGCGGGCGGCCTCGACCAAGCCTTGCGCGAACTTAGCTCCGGACCCCGCTTTGCCAGCCCCCGCCAACAGACTATCAACGGCTCGATTGATTGGAGCTATCGGCTGCTCAATGACGAGGAACAGGCCACCCTGCGGCGGCTGGCCGTGTTCGTCGGTGGCGGCGACCTTGCCGCCATCAGCGCAGTCTGCTCTAATCCCCACTTGAGTGGGGATGATGTGATGTCTCTGCTGGAACAGTTGGTGCAGAAATCACTGGTACTGGCCGAGACCGCCGCGCAAACTAGCCGTTATCGGATGCTAGAGACGATTCGCCAGTATGCCCATCAGCGGTTGATGGAGAGTGGGGAGCAAGGGGCGGCCCGCCAGCGTCACTTCGTATACTACCTCATCTTGGCCGAAACCGCCGCGCAGCACTTGCGGGGGCCAGAGCAGGATTTGTGGATGTCCCGATTGGAGCAGGAACACGGCAACCTTCAGCAGGCGATGGGCTGGGCAGTGACGGATAGTACCGATGATGGCGAGTTGGCCGTCCGCCTCGCGGGGGCATTGGGCCGATTCTGGATGCAACGGGGATACTTGAGCGAGGGCAGCCAGCAGATTGAGGCCGCCTTGCAACGCAGCAACGACCAGCATAGCGTGGCCCGCGCCAAGGTGTTGTCCACCGCCGGTTCATTGGCCTATCGGCGGGGCGATTATGCCGCCGCCCGCGCTGGCTACGAGGCCGCGCTGGAGCTTGGCCGCGCTCTGGGCGACCCGAAAACGGTTGCTAACGCCCTGCGTAACTTGGGGGGATTGCTGGATACCCTCGGCGATAGTGATACCGCCCGGCAATACTATGAGCAGTGCTTGGCGATTGATGACCAGTTGGGCGACCCTCTGGGCCGCGCTAGCACCCTCAGTTTGTTGGGAGCACTGGCCTTCGGGCAAGGTGATTTTGCCAAAGCGCAGACGCTATATGAGGAGAGTCTGGGTCTGCAACGCGAATTGGGCAACAAGTTCGAGGTGGGTAACTCGCTCAGTATGCTGGGCAGCATCGCCCTGAAGGGGGGCGATAACCAGACTGCGGCGCGGCTATTGCGGGAGAGTCTGGACATCCGCCAGACGCTGGACGACAAGGTGGGCATCGCCGACTCGCTGGGGCGGCTGGCCCAACTCGCCGCCGCCGGTGGGGCGATGGAGCGGGCGGTGAGGTTGTTCAGCGCGGCAGAACAGCTCCGCGAGTTGACCGCCGCCGCCCTAGAACCATACGAGGTCGGGGAGTACGAACAATACATCGCCACTGCCCGCGCCGCGCTGGGTACTGCCCCCTTCGGCCAGATGTGGCAGCAGGGGCGTAATCTCAGTGTGGAACAGGCAGCGGCAGAAGCAGGGGATGATTTACATCGCCATTTCGTCGTGCTTATTACTTCGAGCAGAACTACTGCCCGACGGGGCGTTGCGGCCTAACCTGCCGTGGCTATCGCCGCCGCCGACCTCGTGGATCTTCCCCGGCGTGTCCCCGCCGCCCACTTCGTGAATCTTGTCGGGGCTGTCACCGCCGCCAACCTCGTGGATCTTCCCCGGCGTATCGCCGCCGCCAACCTCGTGGATCTTGTTGGGGTCGTCGCCCGAACCAGGGCGGTCGCTGCCGGGGATGTAGGTATCGTTAGGATTGGACATGATTGTTGCTCCTTTTGGGGTAAGCGGGCCACGCCCGCCGCTAATTAGGCCACTATGCGAGACTGTCCGAAGTTCGTAACATCAGTCGCTAGTCTGGTTGGTCGCCACCTCCTTCTCCCCCACCGTGTGAGGGTGCGCGGATGGGCCGTGCTGCAACAGTTCGGCAAGGGCAAGGCTAATTGCCTGCCCGGTGCGTTGTTGGTAGTAGGAAAAGGCGGGCGAAGGGTTGACCTCGAAGCAGTACCATTCGCCCGCCGCCGTCTCGCGCAGGTCAATCCCCGCCAGCGGGAGGTGCAGCCGCCGCGCCAGCGCGAAGCAGGCGGCGGCAATATGAGGCGGCACGCTGGTGGGCTGCATCGTGGTTGCCAGCCCCTCCTGCACGGCGTAACGATAGTCTACCCCGCTTGAGCGGATGCGAGTGGCGAACAGTTGGTCGCCCACCGTATGCACCCGCACATCCTCCCCCGCGATATAGGCTTGGAACTGGACCGGGCAAGACCGCAGCAGGGGCAGCCGTGCCAGTTGCTCCTCGCCC
>JBBSEE010000626.1:0-2331 GCA_038239995.1 Chloroflexia bacterium
AGAAAGGTGTACGAGGCGAATATCTTGGAGCGGAGGCTGGCGAACATCGCGGCTACTCCCCATTGTCGCTGGCAAGCACCATCTTATAGCCAGTGCCGCGCACGGTTTGCACCTGTAGGTCGCTGCCCGCCAGTCGGTCGCGTAGGTGAGCGACATGAACGTCAACCGTGCGGGTATCGCCGAAATATTCGTAGCCCCACACGATATTGAGCAGCCGCTCCCGCTCTAGCACGAGGCCGAGGTGGTGGGCGAAGGTCTTGAGCAGGTCGTACTCCTTGCTGCGTAGCTCGACCAGCCGCCCGCCTATCCTCACCTCGTGACGTTCATCGTCAATCACGGTGTTGCCGATGTTCACCACTGGGGTGTTGGGGCGGTCGTTGGCGGCAGTAGTGGCGCGGCGCAATACCGCCTTGATGCGGGCCACCAATTCGCGGGGGTTGAACGGCTTGGCAAGGTAATCGTCGGCCCCAATCTCCAGCCCCACAATCTTGTCCACATCGTCGCTGCGGGCGGTAAGCATGATAATCGGGGTGGCACTCTCTTTGCGGATGATGCGGCAGACCTCGTAGCCGTCAATCTCCGGCAGGTTGATGTCCAGCACCACGAGGCTGGGCTTGGCGGCGCGGAACTGGCGCAGGGCCTCGTTGCCGGTCAGGGCGGTCTCCACCCGATAGCCCTCGTTCACGAGGTAGAGCTTGACGAGGTCTACGATATTGCGTTCATCGTCTACCACCAGAATAGTGTCGTTGGGCATGGTCGCGTATTCCCCCCTTTCGGGGCCAATTATGCGGCAGCTAAGTTACAGGCCGACTAAATCTTTGTAAAACGATTGTAAAACGCAGGTAAACTGAATACCCATCGGCCCGGTTCAGCCGCGTTCGCCCCATTATCGGGTGCGTAACTCCTATTATAGAGCAGGTTGGGAGATGTTGCAAGCATTTTACAATGAACGTAACCCGCTTGCGAATCAGGGCGCGGTGTAGTACAATAAGCTCACCTCTGGAGCAGCGACAACGTGGAGGCAGCGTGGCGGCGATGCCCCCGTGATGAATATACAAGGAGCAGATAGGCGCAACTATGGCGGCCACATCATCGAAAGATAGCGCGGGTCTAGGCGCAATCCCCGCCACTGCCATACCGGCCCGGCGGCACGAACATCCGCTGGTCTACCTCCGTGCCCTCGTGGCGGTGCTGATGGTGGTGACGCTGTTCGTCGCCCAAGCCACCAGCCATGACCCCGCCTACGGCTGGACTAGCATCACCGGCCTGCTGGTGATTGGCTACGTGGCAATCGCGGTGGCGTGGTTCCTGCTCCAACGGTTGGCGGGCGACAACCGCTTGCTCAACTTGTTCAGTTGCACCCTCGACCTCGGCTTTGGGGTCATCCTCTCGCTGGTCAGCAATGGACTGTTCTTCCCCTTCTCCCTGCTCCCCGCTTTCTCCTTCGCCACCGTGACCCGCGTATGGGCGGGTATCCTTGCCGCCTTCCTCGCTTGTCTCGCTAACCTGCCCATCCTGACTGGCTTCTACCAGCGGGTGATTGACCTGCCCCCCGCCGCGATGACGGTCAGCATCGTGGCCGCGTTGCTATCTGCGATCGCCTACGCCGCGCTGGGCTGGGGGGGGCTGGGTGCGCGTCTGGGGTTGGAGGATGAGCGCACCCGCACCCTGCGCCGTAGCCTGCAAGCGGTGTACAAGGTTAGCTACGCCCTTAGCTCTAGCCTCTCCTACAACGAGGTGCTGACCGCGATTTTCAAAGAGTTCGGCAAGGTGCTGACCTACGGGATGGGGATGGTATTCCTCTATGACAACGTGGCGGACCGCTTCTACGTTGCCAGTGCCTATGGGCTGGAAGAGGCGGAGCAGAAGCGAGCGATTGGCGCGGACGACCCGGTGATTGGCCGCGTGATGCGAACCGGCGACGCGATGGTGGTGCGCGGTCATCTGCGCGACCAAGCACCGATGGTGGCCCAAGCGTGGCCGCGCCTTGCTAACTATCAGAGTGCCTTGATTGTGCCGCTGCGGGCTAGCTACGAGGTGTATGGCGCAATCTTCATCGCCAGCCAGCGGGCCAACGTCTACGGACATGAGGAGCTTGAGTTGCTCGAAGCCTTGACCAACAACGCGATTATCGCCCTGCAAAACGCCCAGCTATACCAAGCGATTAGCGAAGAGCGCGACAAGGTGATCAAGAAGGAGGAGGAGGTGCGTAAGGGTTTGGCCCGCGACCTCCACGACGGCCCCGCCCAGACTCTCGCGGGCATCACCATGAACCTAGAGGTGATGAAGCGGATGATGGAGGTCAACCCCGACCCCGCCCGCCTGCTGGCC
>JBBSEE010000627.1:0-2329 GCA_038239995.1 Chloroflexia bacterium
GGCAGGTACTCCCCGATACTATCAACTGTAACCTTATCTCTTTCCGCGTTCCGATTAAAGTAATATTGCCAGCGATGTTCTTGGGGCGGGCCACTCGGTGTGTCGTAATCGGCGATGAGACTGACAACCTTTCCGTTGCGATTGGGGTCATCCATAATCTGGGTGGTCAAAGTTAGGGGGCGGGTACAGGGGTCGAGGCGGATAGTGGTGGTGAGCATCTCATCACCGTAAGCGCAGGTATAGTAGCCCAACGTGCGGGAGCCGGGTTGGTCGGGCCAAAGGTTAACGTCGTTGAATTGGTCGCGGAACAGGGTGGGCCGAAGCTCACCGATGATAAGCTGCTTGGTGCTGCGGATAACCGCCGCGTTATAGTTGGCATCGGAAATGGTTAGCTCGATGTAGACCGCCGGGGCGAACAAGACATCAGCAGCCAGCAATACGAGGCAGAGGCGGCGCAAGCGGCGAGGGTTATACGCCTGCGCCGCGTGGAAGAAGCTCCATACGCTTATCACTACCCCGCCGCCCAGCGCGACGAAGCAGAGGTTGAGTACCACCTGCATCATGCGTGGCGAGGTCAACGGCTGAAGGGCCAGTCCGACGAGGGCAATCGCCACCAACATCGAGCAGAGTGTCGCCGCCACTGGTAGGCGCAGCAGTAGTTTGGCCCGCTGCGCTATCATCCGTTCGCGGCGGGTTTCGGTAGGGCGTATCGGCACCGCGCGGCCCACCAGCGCGGGGTTGGGGGCGGGCGGTGGAGGCAGCGGTGCTTCGAGCAACGGCCCCCGATATTGCTCAATCACCACCCCTTCGTAGGCTGGCTCATGGTGTGGAGCAATTGGCTGGCTGCGGATGCTCATATCTATAGTACCTTGCGACAAGGCTTAGGGTTCGGACTAGGCAGGCAATTCTGAGTACAAGATTATGGGCTAGCGTACCATCACCGTGAAGTCCATAGTTGGCAATCCCGGCAGTTGCGTTGGACAGGGGCTAATCTGGTTGAGATAGCACCCAACTATATGGTCAAACATGAGATGGATTGTCCCCCGTTTGGTAGCCGTGAACTTTAGGATGCTGTATTGGCAAGTTATCCTCACACAACCAGTGGGACGGTGTTCTACTGTAGCTTTGTTCATGTTCTCATACTGACCTTCGTAGGTGATGCCCTCATACCAGCCCTCGGTAACAATCTGGAAGGAGATTCCTACGCTGGCAATCAGGGCGTATTCGCCACCCCTATTGAAGCTGATGACCCCATTGGTCGCGGTCAAGGTTTCGCCCGCGGCGATGATATAAGGAATCGGGGTGGGTAGGGGCGTGGGTGAAGGCATCGCCACGCTGGTCTCGAAATCTTCACGCTCGAAGGTAAGGGTTGCTTCAGACAAGGGTAGCTCTGGCTCATGGGTAGGAGGCAGGTCATGGTCAATCGTGTCGGTTGGAATAGGGGTGGGATATTGGTTGGGGTTGACGGTTGCGGTGCTGGCAACGATTGGTGTCGCCACCACTACCTGCGCGGCCTGATTGGGAGGTTGTTCTCCACAACCTACCGCTAGTAGCATCAAGCTGATAGTCGCCACCACTATGGCCCATGTTCGGGTTCGGTGCATCGGTTCGCTCCCTCTTTTTGCTCAACCTACATGATAGGTTGATAGTATAACACAAAGCCGCTATATGAGAGACGCTGAACCGCCCCGGTTTGTTCCCCATCTGCTATCGCCCCGCCTTGTAAACATCTTTAATCTTTTATCTTTCATCTTTTATCTGTGTTGGGCGTTGCAATCTGCTGCCCAATCCCCTATAATAACGCGCATGGAGAACGCAATCACTACCACCAATCTGCCCTTCCCCCTGTTCATTCGGGGCAAGGTGCGCGACAGCTACGATTTGGGCGACCGCCTGCTCATCGTCAGTACCGACCGGCTCAGTGCCTTCGATGTGGTGATGGCGAACGGGATACCGGGGCGCGGCAAAGTGCTGAATCAGTTGTCCGCCTTCTGGTTCGATTACACCCGCCATATCGTGCCTAATCATATGGTCAGCATCAGCCTTGCCGACTTTCCGAGGGTGTTGGACAGCGATACATATCACGCAGAGGTGAAAGGTCGGGCCATGCTGGTACATAAGGCGGAGCGCATCAACCTAGAGTGCATCGTGCGCGGCTATCTATCCGGCAGCGGCTGGGCCGAGTACCAGCGGGACGGCACCGTCTGCGGCCTGCCCCTACCCGGCGGGCTGGTGGAGAGTGCCAAGCTTGACGCGCCTATCTTCACCCCCAGCACCAAGGCGGATGTCGGCCACGATGAGAACATCAGCTTCGCGCAGGCGGCGGCAA
>JBBSEE010000628.1:0-2312 GCA_038239995.1 Chloroflexia bacterium
CATCCCCGCCCGTGTCATCAAGTCGGGTGTGGCGGAGGGCGAAGCGTTGGTCAGCGGCCAGCCGCTCGGCTTCCTCGGCGTGGTAGACCCCGATACCGGCATCGTCACCGAACCAACCCACGAACTGTACGGCCAGAGCGTAGCGGGTAAGGTGCTGGTCTTCCCCACCGGCAAGGGCAGTACGGTGGGCAGCTACACCATCTATCGGCTGATGAAGAGCGGCCACGCCCCCCTCGCGATTATCAACCGCGAGAGCGAACCGATTGTCGCCGTGGGAGCGATCATCAGCGGCATCCCGATGGTGGATGAGGTGGACATCAGCCAGATACAGACGGGCGACACGGTGCGGGTGGACGGCGCGAACGTGACTATCACGCGCAAGGCGGAGGCATGAGCGGCAAGCGCAACCTGCGGCTGGTCGCCCGCGAACCGGCCCGCCCCTCCGCGTTGGGCCTCACCTTCGTGAAGCTGGGCGGCTCGGTCATCACCGACAAGACGCAGGCCGACACCTTGCGCCGCGACCACCTTGCCCGCCTCACCCGCGAAATCGCCGCTGCGCTGACTACCTCGGAGGCGGAGGGGCGCAACCTTGCGGTGCTGCTCGGACACGGCGGGGGCAGCTTCGCCCACTTCCCCGCCGCTAAATATCGCACCCGCCTCGGCCTGCAATCCGGCTTGCCCGCCGCCGAAGCGTGGCGCGGATATGCCCTCACCCATGCCGCCGCCGCCCGCCTCGACCAACACGTCACCGATGCTTGCCTCGATGCGGGCCTGACCGCGGTCGCCTTCTCCCCCGCCGCCAGTGCCCTCGCCCGCGACGGCCAGCTTTTCTACCTCGAAACCGACCCGCTACGTACCCTGCTGCTCGCGGGTGGCGTACCCATCGTCTATGGCGATGCGATACTCGACGATGTGCGCGGCTTCACCATCGCCAGCACCGAGCAACTGTTCGTCTACCTCGCCCGCAGCGACGACCTCACCCTCCGCCCCCGCCGCATCATCCTCGTGGGCGAAGTGGCGGGGGTGTTCACCGCCGACCCGCTGAAGCAGCCCGCGGCCACCCTCATCCCCACCATCAACGGGGCGAACCTCGACCGCGTGCGCGGGATGCTGGGCGGTTCGCACGGGGTGGACGTGACGGGCGGGATGCTGACCAAGATTATGGAGATGTACGCGCTGGTGCAGGCGGTGGACTCGCTGCAAGTGCTGCTGCTCGACGGTACCATCCCCGGCTTGCTGCAACGCGCCCTGCTCGGCGAAGCGGTGGCAGGGACAGTTATCAGCCGCTTATGGTATAATGCAATATGACCAATCTGCGTAATCCCGCCTACATATCACGGCTTATCCGCGCCTTCGTGTTCTATACCGCGCTGGTGTTCGTCTTCTTTGCGTTCGGCAATGGCGGCGACATCAACGAGTGGATTGGGCAAGCGTTGCTCATCTCGGTCGGTTCGTTTGCGGTGATCGTCATCGCCATCAACTTCGCCGGTTCGTTGCTGCCTTCCGGTCGCGCTTACGGCGCGGCCCGCGAGCAGATGCGGCTGGGCAACTACTTCGCCGCCGCCCAATTGTTCGACAAGGCGGCCAAGCTCAACCCCCAGCGGGCGGAATACTACTACGAACGCGCGGTGGCCCGCACCAAGCTGGGCGATTTGGCGGGCGCACTGGCCGACTATGCCACCACCATTGACCTCACCCCCATCTACCTGCCGCTTGCCCCTAGCGTAGCCTACGATGCTTATGTGGCCCGCGCCACTATCTACGGGCAGATGCTGAGTGACTGGCACAGCGCGGTGCGCGAAGCGGGCGAGGCGATCGCCATGTACCCCGCCAAGCCACTCGCCTACATTACCCGTGCCGATGGTTATGTGAAGGGCAACAACCTGACCGCTGCCCTCGCCGACCTGAACACTGCGGTGCAGCTTGCCCCCAATGACCCCATTGTGTACAACAATCGCGGCTACGTCCATTACCTGCGCGGCGACCTCAATGCCGCCAGCATTGACCTGCTCCACGCTCTCGAACTCGACTCCAACCTGTGGCAGCCCTACTACCACCTCGCCCAAGTGTATGCCACCAGGGGCAACGCCGCCCAAGCACTGGATAGTCTCCGCCACGCCGCTTCGTTCAGCCGCCAGCCGCTCGAACAAGCCCGCCGCGACGCTGCCTTCGACCGATTGCACGACGATGCTCAGTTCGCCCAGTTGGTTGCGCCCCGTGGTAACTAAGCCCTTCCATCCCAAAGTTAGGGCCAATATGGTATAATTCCCCGCATTCATCAGCCAATGGGCGCGTGGGCGAGTGCAACCCGC
>JBBSEE010000629.1:0-2309 GCA_038239995.1 Chloroflexia bacterium
GAACAAGCCCACACTGAGGCCATCGGCGGGGCGGATGACAAAGTCGAGGCTGCCCTCCCGCGCCATCATCTGCGGGACACGCGGGCCATAAGCGGGGGTGGGGGGGGCGAGCAACGCAGCGGTGGTGTCCGATAGGGTCGCGGCGGTGGGGGGGCGACGCTTTAGGTAGACGCTATAGCCATCACCCACCGCCCCCACCAACGTCTCCACCAGCATCCGCTCGATGGGCGGGGGGGTATCTTGGTACAGGCTGAGGATGAGGGTGGCGGCATAGCGGTCCACGGTGATACCGGGCAGGCCGTCGGCCAAACCGTTGAGCAGGCGATAGGTGTTGGTATCCGCATCGTCGGCAAGGGGAGCGCGACGCTCGACCGCGAGGCGGAGCAGGGCGGCCAGCGCGGGCCGGTCCGCCTCGGTCAGGCTAATCGGGTTGGCGCGACGCACGGGCGACCCACCGGGGCGGCTGGGGCGGCTCACCACCGTGGGTGGCTGCTGCGCGAGGAGGCGGGCTAGCTGCAACTCCGGCAATCCCCCCGCCACCCGCTCGAATATCGCGGGCGCGGCGGCGGTGAATGAGGTTTGAGGTTTGAGGTTTGAGGTTTGAGTGATTGTCTCTGTTTGCGGCGCGTCGCTCCCCGCTGGCCCATCTGGTGATGTGGGCTGCTCATCGCTCACCTCCTGCATATCGGGTGATGTTGGCTCTTGCCCTTCAATCTGCAATCTAATATCGGCCATCTGCAACCGCGCGGCGTGGAGCATCAAGCGGGGAGCGGTGTTGGGCGGGCCATACAGCGGGTCGCCGACCACAGGATGACCGATATGGGCCAGATGCACCCGAATCTGGTGGGTGCGCCCGGTCAGGGGGACGACTTCCAGCAGGCTATACAGATGCTGCGGGTCGCTGGTGATGACCCGCACGCGGGTGGTGGCCTCTTGCGCGGCGCGGTCGGGGCCAAGCGGCACCAGCCACTTGCCGCTCTCGGCAGCGGGAGCAATCGGCAGATTGATAACCAACCAATCGCCATCGCGGGTGAGCGGATTTACAGCAGGTGGGCCGGGGGGGGGAGCAAGGATGGGGGTAGGTGGCCGCCCACGCTCGGCAGGGTAAGGGCGATTATCTCCACCCCGGTCGTTGGGGAAGGGGCGACCACGGGCAGGCGCGGGGGCAGGGCGCGGTGGGGCGGGGCGCGGGACAGGGGGACGGGCAAAGCGACGCACGAGGTCGGTGGGGCGGAAGTCGCCATGCACAACGGCAAGATAGCCCTTGTCCGCCTCCCGACCCTCGAAGATGCGGGCGAGGGCGGGATTGGCCTCCTTCCGCAAGCTGAACAGCAACACTCCACTAGTCTCGCGGTCCAGCCGTTGGTGGGTGCCGAGGTAGTCAACCCCCAACTGGGCCTTGAGGGCGCCCACCAAATCCACACTGCCGGGGTCATGCTCGTCGCCCGCATGGGTGCTGAGGCCCACCGGTTTGTTCACCACCACGATGTTCTCATCTTGATAAATAATTGGTATACGCATAGAGCTAATTATACGCGATGCGCGGGGCGTTCCGCTAGTCGGGGAAGGTAGAGTGGAGAATGAAGAAGGTAGAGGGTAGAATCTAGAATCAGTGATGAGCGATGTGGAAGGTTGAGGTAGCTACTAAATAAAAGCCCCCAGCGGAGGTTTGGGGGAGAATGCTGACGCGCATCTACGTGCATCGTAACTCCCACCTCCACGTAGGGGCGTGATTTATCACGCCCTGCCTCCACACACAACGCCCATCGTAACTAACCGATTGCCACGCCTTAACGTAGTCCGCTTGTCCGCTTTCGAGTCCGCTTGCTGCCTATCCCGCCGCACCGCTTGAGCGAGGACGAACAGGGAGCCGAGGCCCACGATTGCCAGCAACCACAAGCCGAAGCCGGGGTTGCCATCTTGGGGCAGGCCGGTGACAGAAGGGGTAGGGGTGGGAATAGCGGAAGTGGCGGTAGCGACAGTAGTGGAGGTCGGGCTAGCCGAGGTCAGGGTGGCGAAAGTCGGCGCAGCCGTCTGCATCCCCGGCATATTGTCCATACTAGTGGCGGGAGCGTTGGGCAGCGACGAGTCGCGGGCGATGAGGTCGCCCGACTTGACCGTGAAGGTGACGACCGGCGAGGTTGCCCCCGCGATGGGCACGTGCTGATGGGTCTCCAGCACCAGCTTGACGGTGTGCTGGCCGGGGGTGAGCAGGTTGGGGTCGGGGTTGAAGTCGCTAGGGATAGAGGAGATTTCGCTAACCCCCACGTTCGCCAGCTTGCCGTCGTCAACGTAGACGTGATAGTGGC